>JBKPPE010000298.1:0-3335 GCA_046733375.1 Acidobacteriota bacterium
AGAGCCGCATAGCGGCGCAATATTTATAGCTCCCAGGCCGTTTCAAACTCAGCTTTCAGAGGACCGCTAAGCTATAAACATCACGCGCCTCCGGCGTTTTCCATCCCACGTCGTCGCGTCAGGAGTTTTCGTACGAGCAGAGAGCCTGACCAGCCGATGATCGAAGACGACGCGACCGCCCAACCGACACCGGCGACGATTTGATCCAGGAACGAACCTGCGAGCGCGACAAAGAGAGCTGCGAAGCTGACCCGCGCTGAGAATTGCTGAATGCGTCCGGCGCCTTCAAGCCAGTTCATTCGTCGCAACTCCGCCGACAAGTAATCATCATCGTCATTCAGTCGCGTGTAATAATCCGCCTCGCGTCGCACCATCTTCGTGCTCGCCGCGTCCGGCGCAGCATTTGCCGCCTCGCGATAATGATGAATTACGTGCGCCAGCTTGCCTTCGCTGAGCGCGATCTCCGCAAGCCCCGTTGATGCGCGAAATGAATTGCGATCGAGATCCAAAGCGCGCCGGAGCGTTTTGGCCGCGCGCGCCGTTTGTCCAAATTCGAAAAAGCTTTCCCCTACACGTTCCAGCAGGTGTGCATCCTCGCGGCCACGCAACGATGAAAGTTTTAGCGCCGCACACGCGCGCGAAAGCAAATGCGCGTTGCCAAAAGCAGATGCCTGCGAACGCAACAGACGGGCGTATTGATAAAGCAACCATGGATCGCGCGGTATGAAGTGCAGCGCACGCCGAAATGCCTCGCCCGATTCGCGCAATCTGCCGGCAACCCGCAAGCGATTGGCCGCCTGCGACAGCGACTTCGCACGGTTTTCGTCATCTGCGGTGGTGGACAGGACCTTCTCGGCTCGCCTTTCAATGTGCCGGCGCGTGTGATCGTCCATGGCTCCGAGCACGGCATCCGTCGCAATCTCAAGCTCAGCTAGTTGTTCATTAAGCTCGTTTGCGTCGCATAGATAATCGCGTAATTCGGCAGCGCGCGCGTCCAACTTCTGATCAGGAACGAGCGGCAATAGAGCCTGAGCCATTTGGCGAAACTTCTTGCCGCCCGAAGCAAACACGAACGATTGTCCGCGGCCGCTGACTTCGACAGAATAGCGGTACCTCACGCTGCCGCCGCGCCGTAAAGTGCGCACGGTGGCGACTTCAACCGATTCAACATCTGCCAGCAACAATTGTGGTCTCCGCGCTCGAACCACGCGCGACAGTAACGGAAACAATCCCGATCGAAATAACGTCTTGCCGTCAAAGTAGAGACGATCCGTGGCGACAAGAACTGGCGTTAGAACCCAGGTGGCGGTGACTAATGTGAGAGCGGCCAGATCTCTCTGGGTGCGCAGGAGAATTACTGCCATGAATGTGAGCAGCGCGGCGACGGCAAAGTAACCACCAGGTGAAACGCGAATGCCAATTGTCAGGGCGCGGCTGCCAGGTGCGGCGCGCACACGCGGCGTTTCGCGCAGTACGTCAAGCAGTTGCTTTTGAGTTGATTCGCTCATTCGCTGAAGGGTGTCAGGTGTCTGCTGCCGAAACCCGACACCTGAGACCGATATCGTTCATTTAGATGCGCATTCCACCGGCACATTCAAAGAAAAGGTTCCGCGCCCTGAACCGGGTTTAGTGTAGCGCAGGTCAGAGAATTGCACGATTGTTTGACTGAGGCAGTCTTGCTCCGGCACATGCGCAATCGGAAACCGCGCGAAGTCGAGTAGTATCCGCGCGCGTCGATCTTGGGAAGCGACGGCCGTGAGCGCCGCGGATTGATCGATCGGCTTTTCAAATCGCTCGATTCCATCAGGCGCGTCAGTTTGATAACCGTCGACGATGTGCATCGAATTTGCCGATGATGCGGTTCCAAGCTTTACCGAGAACCGATAAATCGCGCGGTCAGTTTCCGCCACACAGAACCAACGTGCTGGGTTCGCCAGAGTCGGCATTGCTACAACGCGCGAAACTCTTTCATCGACTTGTAATGCCGAATTGTTCGCGACCAACGCTGCCGTCCTGAGAGCGCTGCGATGCGCCAACGCCAAACCGCCCCAATAACAAATGACAAAGCCCAGTGCGCTTGCGGCGATGAGCCTTTCGCGGCCACGCGCAACTCCGATGACTCGAATCGTGATGAGAACGACAACGCCGAAAAGTAAAACGAGTCGCGCGACCGCGGCGCCTTCTAAACCCGGATCGCGTCGTCCGCCTATGATGAAGCTCAAGGTCACAAACGCAGCACCGAGCACCGCCCACAATACGACCTTTGGCCAGCGATTACTCGTCGCCAGAAATGCCGCACCGCCCGCCAGCAAGAGAATAAAAGGATCAACGATGAAGACCAGATCGCCGTAAAACCATCGCCCGTTCCACGGCAAGAACGGTCGCACACCATAATTGTTCGTCCAATCCATCAACGGATGCGTCGCCGTGACGATCGCGGAAGCCAATAACACGCCGCGGTATCGCGACTTCGCCTGTCGCATTCGCAGCCTCGCCCAGCCGTGCTCCGCCAACCACACGAGTGTTGGAACGATCACTGCCAGAGCAATAACTCCTACGATCGAATGTGTGATTCCGCGATGGTGTTGGAGATAGTTCCAGCGATCGGTCGTGAGGCCGACCACGACGTCTGAATCCGGACTGTTCGCCGCCAGCACACAGACAGTCGTCGCGAGCGGGGACAATCGCTCCAATCCGGCTTTGGCCGCAGTTAAGCCGACCAGCGTGTGCGTAAACGGATCCATGACTGAGGTCAGCTTACGCTAGAACCGAACGAGGATGCTTATAGAATTAGAGCTCAGCGAGTGGAGGCGCCGGCAGTTGCTTGTGACGTTCCGGGTCGAGCTTCAGTAGTTCCTGAGTTGCAGCGCGAGACGCTGCAGATTCGGGAATTGCCTTGCCGTCTTTATCTTTCGCGGCACGCGCGGCAGAAACGATATTGAAGAGCAAGTCAGTGGCTTCTTTGTTTTTACCCTGCTTTTCATAACTCTTTGCGAGCCGAAGGTTTGCACTCTCAGCAGTCACAAGTTTGCTATTCATCTTCGCAATCTCGCCGTAGAGAGCGGCGGCTTCATCCAACTTGCCGTCACCTTCTTTGGCTTGCGCAAGGGCGAACTTGGCAAGCAGCGCAGGTTCGCCGCTCCCACTGCCGAGTGACTGCAACTCGGCCATCCCTTTGTCGTGATCGGTTACCAACAGGCTGCGCGCAATAAACAGACGTGCTTCACTGCGATAAGGATCGCCGTACTTCGCTTCGATCTTCCGAAACTCTTCGATGGTTCTTTGGGCCCGCTCCTGCTCAGTGCTGAACACCGGATCCTTCGAATTTGCTGGGG
>JBKPPE010000299.1:0-12827 GCA_046733375.1 Acidobacteriota bacterium
GCGCCTGACAATGCCGGGCCCTCGGCTAATGGAACATTTCAATTCACAGTCGGCGATGGTTCCGTCCGTTACGTTAGCTTCAACGCAAGGATCCAGAAAGACAATAAAGTCACCGGCGAGATGACCTATACGGAGCCGTCCGCGTCGCCAGAAGTGGACACAGACAACGCCGATACCGCCCCAACCACCGGTCTTTCCGTGAAGGCAAGTTTTGATTGCGTGGTCATCAACGGCAACCGGGCCGTAATGAGCGGAGTAATTGTTGAATCCAACATCGGTGCAGCTCTCGGACGGCGCGTGCTTTTGGTTGTCGAGGATAACGAGCAGGGTATTAATGCTCCAGACCTCGACAAACTGAGCTGGGGAATCTATCAGCCGCGCAACATGAACTGGACGCCGGCAGATGCGGAACTTGAAAATGACACGGGCGCATCACTGCGCTGGATTGCGACCGACGCCGAACGTCCCGATGACGCGGGCATACCGTCGCATCCCGATCAGACTATTGGCTGCCAAAGTTTTCCGATTTCGTCATACGCCTTTGTGGATATCCAGCACGGCGCCGGGAACATTCAGGTGAAACCGTAACCAGCGAACCGTTCGCAGCAACCGAGAGCGGCTAAGGTCGATCGACGCAGCGCGAAATTCATCCGTGCGCCCGACTCTCATCCACCATTCCCAGATCGCCCGACATAAGACTGCTCGTCGCGCTTTCGCTGCACGAACTTTTCGACCTTCGTCGCCACCGCCAAAATGATCAGCGTTAGAATGGTGGCAAGAATTGCAATGCCGAGAGCGCCCAGTCCCACCGTTACGCCAATCGCGGCGGTCATCCAGACTCCGGCGGCTGTCGTCAGCCCTCTGATTTCGTGTTCCTGACTCAGTTTCAGAATCGAACCTGCGCCAATAAAGCCCAAACCTGTGACGATGCCTTGAATCACGCGCGACTGCGCATCGAAAGCCATTCCCACCGCGCCACAGCTCGTTATAAAAACCGCAGTGCCGAGACAAACCAGCATATGCGTGCGCAAGCCCGCCGGTTTGTGAGAACGTTCGCGCTGAATTCCGACCACGCCTCCGAGAATAAATGCGGCCAACAGGCGAATCACAATGCGCGCGATTTGCTGTCGATCGTGAAGACCTAAAGTTAATTCGTGGTAAATAGTCTCCATCTAAAAAGGTTGAGTAATAAGAGCGCGCAAGATGCGCGCGACCCTCACGCAGGATGCGTGCGCTCCGTCGCGTGCGCTACGGTGTTAAGCGCCTCGGTAAATGTCGTCGATCAAATCCGCGTAGCGCTCGTCGATGACGTTGCGCTTAACTTTCAGGGTCGGCGTCATCTCGCCGGCGTCGATCGAGAATTCATGCGGTAAGAGCGCGACACGACGCACACGTTCGTAGTCCGCGAGGTGCGCAGTAATCTTCGTCACATCACGCTGAACAATCTTAGCGGCTTCCGGCTGCTTCGCGATCTTTTCATGCGTTTCGGCGACTACCTCACCGGCCGCGCGCAAAGCGCTCTTCACCGCCTCCCAATCAGGGACAATCAATGCGGCCGGATATTTTCGGCTCGCGCCGATGACGACGACTTGATTAACAAACTCGCTCTGCTTCAGAAGACTTTCGATCTGTTGCGGTGCGATGTACTTGCCGTTCGAAAGCTTGAACAAATCCTTCTTGCGGTCGGTGAGGAAGATGTGGCCGTCTTTATCGATATGCCCGACGTCGCCGGTCGCAAACCATTCGTCGCGCATCACGGCGAGCGTCGCTTCCGGATGGCCGTAGTAGCCGCGCATCACATTCCGCCCGCGCACCAGCAGTTCACCGTCGGCCGCGGTCTTCACTTCGATGCCTTTGAAAGGTTTGCCGATCGAGCCGACGCAATTGTCTTCAGGCCGGTTGGCGCAGACGATGCACGTTTCAGTCATGCCATAGCCCTGCAAAATTTTGATACCGGCGCCGAGAAACGAATACGACAGCATCGGCGACAAGGGCGCGCCGCCGGAAACAAAGTAACGGAGGCGTCCGCCGATGCCTTCGCGCCATTTGATGAAGACGAGGCGATCAGCAACGCGATGCTTCGCGCGCAAAGAAAGCGGCACCCGCTGTTTCTTTTCTTCCAATTCCGCCACGCGTTGGCCGATGGCGAGCGACCACTCGAAAATTTTTGCTTTGGCGCCGCCAGCCGACATCCCTTTTTTGATGATGCGGTGATAAACCTTCTCAAACAGGCGGGGGACGGCGGTCATGATGGTCGGCTTTACCTCGCGCAGGAACTCGCCCACTTGATCGAACGAAGCAGCATAGTGCACGGCCACGCCCATGTAAGCGAAGACGTAGAAGACCGTGCGCTCGAAGATGTGCGAAAGCGGCAGTACGGAAAGCGAAGTGTCGGCCGCGGAAATCGGCAAGCCCGTCGTAATCGAGCGCACGTTCGCAATGAAGTTGTCATGCGTCAACATCACGCCCTTGGGCTCGCCCGTCGTTCCTGAGGTGTAGATAATCGTCGCGAGATCTTCCGGTCGCCCGCGTCCAATCAACCGTTCGAATGCTTTTCCTTCCTGACGATCAATCGTTGCCCCGCGCGTTTCGACGGTTTCGAGTGGGACAGCACGATTAACACCGTCGGCAGACTTTGGATCAAACACGATGATATCGGTGAGACGATCGAGTCCTTCGAACCCTGCGCGCGCATGTTTCAGCACGCGACCACCGGAAATCATCAACGCGCGCGCACCGGAATCTTCAAGGATGTAGCGGATTTGATCCGGCGCCTGAGTTGTGTAGAGCGGCACGACGACAGCGCCGGCACTGAGAATCGCGAGATCCACGATCGACCACTCGGGCCGGTTTTCCGAAATCAACCCGACCCGATCACCGGCCTGAATTCCGAGGTCGGCCAAACCCAACGCGATGTGACGCACACGGCGCGCGAACTCGTCACTCGAAACGCGCGCCCACTCGCCGCCGCGTTTTTCGCTGACGGTGTTTGGCTTGTTGTGGCGCACGATTGCCTCCAGACAGAAACCCGGCAGCGTGTCTGTTTTCACCTCTGACAGTTGATCGTTAGCTTCTGCTCTCTGGAGCGTAGCGGCTGACATTGATCCGTGGTCTTTGACGCCGTGAATTTGGCGGGAAAGCGGCACCAGACTACAACGGGATTTAGAAAAGTTACAATGCGGCTGCGCTATCGATTGCCGGAGGCGGGGACGCCGGCGCCGGTAGAGCTTCCGGATTTGTCCGGCGACGACGACGGCCGCGGGCACGCAGGTCGTAAGTTGTATTGATGCGCGTGTCCTGCGTCGCGACCGCGCAGATGATCATAAACAGCAACGCATTGGCAGTCGTGTGCAGAGTAAAGTCAAAGAAACTGTGGACGAGAGCAGCGAAGCACCCTGCCAGCGCGCCGGTGGTAACGCTGCGGCGAAATTTGTCATGTGTGTCGCGTCGCGCAAACCCCCGACGAAACAGAATCACAATGAATGCGATGCCGAGCAGACCGCCAAGAATTCCCGCATCAGACAAAGTCTGCAGGTAATCGTTGTGTGCTTGCTCCAGCCGAAAAACTCCGTTGCGGGTGTCGTAGCGAGTATAGATAACGCTAAACGATCCGAGGCCTGAGCCAAGCAATGGATGCGCTTTGATTACGTCGAGCGTCACATTCCAAAAGTGCGCGCGGCCCTGCGTCGGATCTTCAGCGACCGGCGTTCCGAGGAAACGCGTAAAGACTTCGGGACCGCTGACCACAAGCGCGCCGCCAAGCACCACCAGTACAATCGCGATCGCTGCAGCGCCGCGCATAAGCGCCGAGCGGACACGTTGCGCGCGTGGTTGATCTTTCTTGCGTCGCCAACTGAAACCACCAACTACCAGCACGAAGAAGATTTCTGCGCCGAGGCTAATGATGCCGCCGCGCGAATTCGTTGCGACCAAAGACATCGCCATGACGACAACTGCGAATGCGTAAAGCGGCCGCTTGTAGCTTTCCAGCGCGCCGCTTACCAGGAGCCCAAGTGGCATCGCCAGGGCCAGCTCCATGTAGCCGGCGAAGTGATGACGGTTGATGAATGGACCGAAAGCCTGGCTTTGCGTCAGCTGCCGAAACCAGTAAACGCGCGTGCCGTCGGTCGTGAACGATTGCGTCAACCCGAATGCGGCGAGCAGAAAGCCAAAGATGACGACCGTGCGCACCAACGCTTTCAAACGGCGCGGCGAGTCGAGAAACATCGTTGTCGCGACAAAATAAATCAACAAGGCGGTGACCTGGAGAATTACTAAACGCGTCGCATAGGGATCCAGCGAAAGCGAACGCACCGGCGAGAGTGAAAGCCCGCCATCGTCATAAGTGCGCAGCGGAAGTAACTGAAGCAGTCCAAGCAGAATCAGGCCGATGATTGGCCACTGTAAACGACTGACTGGTACGAGCGCTGAACGCAGAACCGCGGCATCAATTGCCCAAAAAGCAATCAGGCCTGCGGCGCTGACTGCGAACACCGCGAGCGCCCAATAATGGACTGTGCCGTACGCGAGCGTTGTCAACACAATCGCCACGCAGATCGTCAGAAAAGCGAGCCGGCTCGCCAGTGTATGGCGGCGGCGACGCGAAACCGGTTGCGCGATCTGCCTAACGGGCGTCTGGTCCGTTGGGTCGCGCAACACCACTGCGTTGGAGAACGAAGTCGTCATACCAGGCCGTACCAAACAGCGGACAGATGTCACTTACTGAACATGGCAGCCGCCCAATATAAATCGTGATAGCGTCACTGTTCTTGGTTTTGAAATCGAGAGAAATCTTTTTCCAATCGTTTGTGCCGACTGAGGCCGCTTCGGACGCCCCCAGAGAGTTGCCGTCGCCAGCGTCGAGTACGATGACAACTGGAGGACTCGCGCTGTTCAATTTCTCAGTACGGATAAAGTACTCGAGATGATATTGCGTGTTTGGTTGCACGACTAGCGTCTGCGCAGCGTTAACGCGGTCGAAGTTGTTTGGCGCGTTGAAGACGATCCGAAGACTATGCATGCTGTTATGGCCACTATTATCAATCGAGATCTCAGCCTGGCCGGTTGAACCGATCGTCCAACCAAAGAATTGGCTGGTGGGAAGCGCCAGCGCATCTTCGAATCCGCCGTTGCGGAGCTTTTCCGGCTCGGAGATATGGGAGTTATCCGGTTCCACGTCCCGAGTTATATCTAATGCCGCGCGAAACTGTTTGACGGCGATAAGCGCATTCCGTAATTCCATGCCGCGACCAAGCAACTGGCTGCGGTCCCACGCTGAAAGCGTTTTCCAAAGCCGCACCGCATCGTCAAATTTCTTCACACCGACCAGGTAAATACTGAACATGGCCCGCACCGAGGGCTTTTTGCACGCATCGTTAGCAATCCGATCGACGTCCTGGTCGTATGCTTGCCACGCCAGGTTGAACACTTGCGGCCAAAGCTCCTCATTCGCGGCGGCGGCGCGAAACAAGTGCGAGAATGCCTCCTCAAACTTGCCTTCACGCAAAAGCAAGTTTCCCAGGTGCCAACGCGGATAGTAATAATCCGGCGCCAAATCGACGGAGCGCCGCAAAGCTTTTTCCGCAGCATCAGCATCGCCGGAAACTTCCAACGCGCGGCCGAGCTCATCCCAATAACGAAAATCATTGGGAGATAATCTTACTGCGAATTCAAATTCGCGGACTGTCTGCTGAAGGTTGGCGGCGCTAAAGTCGGCCTGTGTTACCACACCAAGAGACCAGTGAGTAAATGGATCGGCCGGTCCCCAGCGCGTGGCCATGCGCGCCAGATCGACGTTAGGTGCATCGCCCGTCGTGACCACTTCGGAAATGACGTTCGCCAGATACCAGCGTGCCGCAAACCAGCCCCAGGTTGCTGCGAACATTAACGGCACAATTAAGAATAGCCGCGCGACACTGGACTCCAGTGAAATTGTTTTGACTGTTGGCGGACCTGATCGAGACATGCTGCTGAAAGTTTCAGGCGCCGTTTTCGATATGTGAGGAGACGGACAATTCCTGCTCGCTAAGATTTTCTATCGTAATCGCCATGCGCTTCAACTCGATGTTCTGCGATTCGCACTCGCGCAGAATTTCAGTAATGCGCGCATGCGATATGGTGGGCGTTGAGATAAGCACCTGCTCGATATTGTGCTGCGTCACGATCCGGTGAAACATACCATTACCGCCGAAAACAGGATAGCCATGAATGACTTTTCCGCGCTTCTTCGGATCGTCATCCATGAAGCCGACAGGCGTGCAATGCAGATCGCGATTGTTAAGCAGCTCCCGCAAAAGCAATTCGCCCGCGTCACCGGCACCGTAGATCAGCGCGCGCCGGCCATGGCTCGATCCCCCCGACGGCAGCAATTGCCGAAACAAACGAAATGCCATGCGGCTGCCGGCGAGAAGCATCATCATCATCACGCCGTCGATAACAAACACGGCGCGTGAGAACCCCTGAAACCGAAATTTGAAGAGGATGATCAGCATGCTCACGACGGTGCCGGCCGCGACGGCTTTCGCGAATACCACAAAGTCGTCCACGCTGGTATACCGCCAAATGCCCCGATAGACGCCAAAGAACAAAAACGCCGCTAAGCGCACGACCACAACGACCGGCATAGTGCGCAGAAAGAGTTGCCGAGCGGGATTGTCGGAAAAGCCAGGAATCGTCAATGCATAGGCCGACCAGTAGGCGAGAATGATCAAGCCAACATCGAGCAGCACTTCAAAAATCCGGCGCTTGTAGGAAAAATCGATGAGGAACGCGAACAGCGGCTTGTCGGTGGCGGCGGCGACTTGCGATTCTTCGTCATAAGCTTTGACACCTGCCAGATAAACCCCGAGCAGCGTCAGCGCGATCGTGAAGCCAAACAGCAGGGCAATGCTGACATCTACTCGCATCGCGCGCACCCCAACCGCCAGGAAGCCGGAAATGGCTGCGAGCGCGTACAACATCAACACCGCGCGACGCTCCGACATTCCCAATGCGACCAGTCGATGCGAAGTGTGATCGCGGCCACCGTGCGACGCGGCGCGCCCCGAAAGCTTGCGGAGAATGGTCACGAATGTCGTGTCAAAGATCGGAATGAATAGAACCAGGATCGGAACAGCTAGCACCGGCAGGAAACTGCGCGAGCGTCCCCCGGTAAGATTTACCAGTGACGCACTCGCAAGAAAGAAACCGATGAACATCGATCCGCAGTCTCCCATGAAGATCGATGCCGGAGACGAGTTGTAAACCAAAAAGCCGGCCAACGCCGCGGTGAACACCGCCATCATCACCGCGGACTGCGGTTGACCGGTGGCAATGAAATTCACTGTCAGGAAACCTGAGGCAATCGCGGCAATGCCCGTCGCGAGGCCATCCATGTTGTCCAGCAGGTTGACTGCGTTCGTGATACCGATCAGCCAAAGAATTGTGATGACTACATTGATCGAGGCCGAGCGCGTCCAGGGCAGCGTCAAACCATAATTGACGACGGCAGCAGCGCCGATGATCTGGCCAATCAGTTTCTGATACGGTTTTGTGTGGATGACGTCATCAACCAAGCCGACCAAAAACAGGAATGTGCTGAAGGCAACAATCACCCAGCCCTGTGAACTGTGTGGCAGGAAGAGCAAATAGGTGATGACCACTGACAGCCAAATGCCGAGGCCACCGAGCATTGCGGTTGGTTTTTTGTGCCAGCGATCCGTTTTGGGTTTCGCGACAACACCAAGTCGTCTCGCAAGCGCGCGGACAGCCGGCGTCAGCGCCAACGCGAGCGCAAACGAAACCGCAGGCGGAACAAAACCAGAAACTTTCAGCGGAAACATTCGAAATAGGCCAAGTAAACTGGTTAGAAGCTATTCGATAGCTGGGCCAAAGGCAAGTCACAATTTCTTAACACAGTTAAGCTCCTCGATTCACTTTTCAATCGTTGGCGGCTATTCTCTCCACTCGATGACGACGACGACAATTGGCGTAATCGGATGCGGTTATTGGGGCCCAAACCTCCTCCGGAACTTCGCCGAGAATGAAGCAGCGCAGTTGCGTTGGATATGCGATACCGACGAAACGCGGCTGGCAGCAATGGGTCGTCGCTATCCCGGCGCAAGCACCACGACCGACTGCCGCGAATTGATCAGCGATTCCGAACTCGATGCCGTGGCGGTGGTTACGCCGGTCGCAACACATTTTCAAATTGCTAAAGACGCATTGCTCGCCGGTAAGCACGTGCTGGTTGAGAAGCCTTTGACTTCAACCGTTCGTGAAGCGGAAGAACTGATTGAACTGGCGAAGAAAAATGGGCGCACATTGATGGTGGATCACACTTTCGTCTACACCGGCGCCATCCGGAAGATGAAAGAGATTGTGAAAAGCGGCGAGTTGGGCGAGCTGCTTTACTTCGATTCGGTGCGTATCAACCTGGGACTTTTCCAACGCGACATCAACGTGCTTTGGGATTTGGCGCCCCATGATCTATCGATCATGGATTACTTGATCGAGCGCCAACCACTCGGTCTAAGCGCGCTCGGCAGCTGCCATATCGAACCCGGCATCGAGAACATCGCTTACATGGTTATGAAGTTTTCGGATGATTTCATCGCGCACTTTCATTTCAATTGGCTGGCGCCCGTGAAGATTCGCCGCACGTTGATTGCCGGCGCGCGCAAAATGATTCTTTACGATGACATCGAGCCGACTGAGAAAGTGCGCGTGTATGATAAAGGCGTTACGACAAACCGCAATACCGACCGTGAAGCGAATTATCAAACATTGATTAGTTATCGCACGGGTGATGTGTGGGCGCCGAAGCTCGACGCTACTGAAGCATTGCACTACGTGGTCGCAGAATTCATTGATTCCATTGGCGGCAAGCGCCAGCCTCTGACTGACGGCGCAGCAGGCTTGCGCGTGGTGCGCCTGCTGGAAGCCGCCCAAACTTCTATTAAGTGCAGCGGACAATTCGTCGAAATCTAGATTTGTTGTGAAAATTCTGGCCCTCGCGTCATATCCGAACGAAGCCGCGTGCACGCGTTATCGTCTCCAGCAGTTCGTGCAACCGCTTGCCGATCGCGGCATCACGATGACGGTTCGTCCGTTCATGGATTCGGAATTATTTGACTCGCTGTACAAACACGGGTCGTGGTTACGAACGGCGGCAGGACTCATAAAATCCGGCTTACTTCGACTGCAAGACTTAGCAGGGGCAACTAATGCAGACGTAATTTTCGTGCAGCGCGAGGCAATGCTCGTCGGTCCTCCGGCGATTGAGTGGCTGACCCACAGCGTGTTGCGACGGCCAATGGTCTTAGATTTGGACGACGCAACTTACGTCCCTTATACTAGCCCGACCTACGGTCGCTTTACGAAAGCGTTAAAGTTTTTTGGAAAGACGGATTACTTGATTCGCTGGTCGCGCACCGTCGTTTGCGGCAATCAAACGATCGCTGAATACGTTTCGAGCAAGGGCGGACACAGCGAAATTATCCCGACGGTCGTCGATTTGGAGAAGTTTCGTCCCCGCGAATCTCGCGGAGAATCGGTTCCGGTTCTGGGATGGGTGGGGTCACATTCAACTTTTCCTTTTCTGGAATCGATTTTGCCGGCCCTCGCTGAGTTGGCGAAATCAAATTCATTCAAACTGAAAATCGTAGGGTCCGGACGAGCAAACGTGTCGGTTCCAGGGGTTGAAGTTGAAAACCTGGAATGGAATTTGGAGCGCGAGGTCGAAGACTTTCGCTCGATCGATATTGGGCTCTATCCGCTGAGTGCTGAGAACAACTGGGCGACGGGCAAGTCGGGCTTTAAGGCGATTCAATGGATGGCCGTCGGCATCCCTTACGTCGTCACACCCATCGGCGCCGCTGGAGACATTGGCGAAGCTAACGTGACGCACTATTTCGCCAGTACGCACGACGAATGGATCGCGAAGCTAAAGTTGCTGCTGGCCGATGCGCAGAACCGACGCGCGATGGGCGAGGCTGGTCGTCAGCATGCGTTGGCTCACTTTAGTCTGGAGACACAGGCGGACAAGTTGGCAAGAGTTTTACGTGCCGCCGCCAGTTGATTGTTATGTCAATGACTTCGGAAGCGTATTCGTGGGTTCCACAGAATTGTCCGATTTGTGAAATACCACCTTCAAAATATCTGGGAATGCGAGGTGGGAGCTGAGCAGGAAACAGCCAAGCTAGTTACTCGGCTTACCAAAAACAACAAATACGGCGAGTACATTGCCACCTGGGCGCTAAAGAATTGAATTCCAAATGTACGTATTAGGCTTAACCACTCTCGGTGACGCGGCGGCGTCGTTGATTTGCGACGGCGAGATCGTAGCGGCGGCCGAAGAAGAGCGCTTTTCGCGCGTCAAACATCACAGCGGATTTCCGTATCTGGCAATTCAGTACTGTCTGGATGAAGCAGGAATTACGATTGCCGAAGTTTCGCATGTCGCGTTGTATTGGAAGCCGTGGATTCTGCGGCACAAAGCGATGCAGGCTATCAAAGCCGCGACGATTTCGACCGACATGTTTCGCGCGCGCGTCGATCGTGGCGTTGAGCAGGTCAGCAAGAGCTACCTCGGAATGTTTCGCTATCCACGTGAGATTCGCCGGTATTTTGGTCCAAGCAATTTCAAGTTTCATTACTACGAACATCACGTTTGTCACGCGGCGAGCGCGTTCTATCTTTCGCCGTTCGAGTCGGCGGCGGTGCTTACGATGGACGGCACCGGCGAAGATACGACGACAATGTTCTCTCGCGGCGAAGGCGTGAACCTGAAGCCGTTGAAGCGCATCAAGCTGCCGCATTCGTTGGGTCAGTTCTATTCGGCGGTCACGAACTTCATCGGATTCGACATGTTTGCCGGCGACGAATGGAAGCTGATGGGACTCGCGGCGTACGGCGAACCAATCTACAAGGATTTCTTTTCGCGCCGCGTCCTGTCGGCGAACGGCAGCGGCGACTTTCATCTGAACATCCGTACGCTCGATCATCATCTCGCTAAACATTATCAGTTTCCAGATGAACTGATTCAGGAGTTAGGGCCCGCGCGGCAACCCGACGAGAAGATAGAAAAGCGCCACATGGACATTGCGGCGAGTGCGCAGGAAGTTCTCGAAGATGTTGTGCTCAAACTATTGCAGAATCTTTATGAACAGACAGGCGAAAAGAACCTTTGTTTGGCGGGCGGTGTGGCCTTCAATTCCGTGATGAACGGCCGCATCATGCAGGAGTCGCCGTTCGAAAACTTTTTCATCCAGCCCGCTGCGGGCGATGCCGGTTGTTCACTTGGCGCTGCTTACCTGGTCCATCACAAAGTGCTCAAGCAACCACGCGCGCCACAGATGGCGCACGCATACTACGGTCCTGGATTTTCATCGGACGAGTGCGCGGCGGTCTTGAAAGCAGCGGGACTCGAATTCGAAACGCTCGCGGAAGATCAGCTCATTGCTCGGGTTGCGAAAATGATTGCGGACGGCGCCATCGTCGGCTGGTTTCATGGCCGGATGGAGTTCGGACCACGCGCGTTGGGCCGTCGCAGTTTTCTTGCGGATCCGCGGCGCGCAGACATGCGCGAGCTGCTCAACGAGAAAGTGAAGCTGCGCGAATGGTTTCGCCCCTTAGCGCCGTCAATGCTCGAGGAGGCGAGTCCCAGAATTTTCGGAATCGATCATCGCGATCCCTTCATGGTGACAGTGATTTCTGTACGCGAAGAAATGCGCGATGCGATTCCCGCCGTCGTTCACGTTGACGGCACCGCGCGCCCACAAACAGTCAGTCGCCAGACAAACCCGCGATATTGGAAGCTCTTAAAAGAATTCGAGCGAATCGCCGGCGTTCCGGTTCTGTTGAATACGTCTTTTAATATTCAGGAGCCGATTGTGTGCAAACCCGCGGATGCGGTGCGGACTTTTCAGGCAGCCAGTTTCGACGCATTAATACTCGAAGATCATCTCGTGCTGCGACAAAACATCAAATAAACTGTCGTGCGCGATGCTGAACCTCTGTTGAAGACGGACCTTGCGCGGGTCCTGGACCACGCTTAAGTTCGATGAAAGGATTTCTCATCCTTCTCTGCTTACTTACCGGCGCGCTGATCATTCTCGCCGTGCCATCGATGGCTGCCCCTCACGCGACTGATTACGGTTTGATTATCAACACGTTCTACACGGGCAAAGCAATTCTGTTGTGTACCGTCTTTGCCGTCGTGGCTGGTTGGTACGCCTACCGGCAGGAACAGCATGGGGCGTTCCTGTTGCAGATCTTCATTGTCGCGTTGTTAATCCGTCTGATCGTCGCCAGCCTCATCTTTGCGAACTACGGTCAGGGATTTTTCGGTGGTGATGCGTTCACGTATGACTTCCTCGGACAGACACAACTGCAAGCCTGGTCCGGTGACAGTTACGCGCTCGTGTTATTGCGAAACCGGACGTCCGGTTGGGGCATGGGGTATTTTGTTGGCTCAGTCTACGCATTGATTGGGCGCAACATGCTGGCAATTCAGTTTTTAAACGGCGTGATGGGCGCTATCACCGCTATTGTAGTCTTTATTTCTGCGCAGGAAGTTTTTAAGAACACGCGCGTATCAAAGCTCGCCGCAGCCGCGATCGCGTTTTATCCGTCGCTAATCCTTTGGTCGTCACAAGGGCTGAAAGACGGGCCGATTGTTTTCTTTTTGGCGCTGGCAATTCTGGCCACGCTAAAGCTGGGAAAAGAGTTCACGGTCAAGTACGTCGTGGTTTTGGTTTGTGCGCTGTTATGTCTGCTTAGCCTGCGCTTCTACGTTTTCTACATGATCGCCGCCGCTGTCGGAGGCGCACTGGTAATCGGCTCTCGTG
>JBKPPE010000300.1:0-4550 GCA_046733375.1 Acidobacteriota bacterium
ATCCTACTCGCTTCGATCCGATCGACGCACTGCAACAATTTCGGACCAGCATTCACTCAATTCTCGATTTGCGCCACGCGCGTTTGCTTGAACGCCGTGGTGGTCGTATTCCGGTTGGCGGTGTGTTGCGACACATTGGGAACGCTCGCGGATTGCTGGTCGGAGATGCAGCGGGCGCAGTCTCGCCGCTAACTGCGGGAGGCTTGGATCCTTGCTTGCGGCTCTCAACTTTTGCGGCAAGCATTATCAGCGCTTACCTTCACACGGGCGATCCCAAAACGCTGACAGCTTACAACGGAGAATTGTTCCGATCCCGATTCATCTCGCGTTTGTGGATGCGGCGCATGATTGCTGCCGTTCAATCACCATTGCTCGTCGAATTCGGCTGTGCGATGTTACGAATCCCGCTGCTTGATTCATTTGCGTGGCACGTATTCTTCGGACGTGGCTCGTTCCCGGACCTGCAATCGTCACTGGCGCCGAAACCGGCAGTATCAACCTCATGAAAATCAGGAGCGCAAAGTTCATTCTTCCTGCTTTGACTGAAGCTACCAGCCCGTACTGGCGGCCGATCAAGTATTCATTGTTTCCACCGCTGGGCCTCGCTACCCTGGCGTCCTACCTCGATCCAGATTTGGAGATATCGCTTCAGGACGAGCATGTCGAAAAACTTAATCTCGATGACGATCCCGACCTCGTTGTAATTCAGGTCTATATCACCAACGCGTACCGCGCATACGCCATTGCAGATCACTATCGTGCGCGCGGGGCTTACGTTGTGCTGGGTGGTTTGCACGTGACGTCGCTGCCTGACGAGGCGGCGCCGCACGCTGATTCGATTTTCTTCGGCCCGGGTGAACACACATTTCCCCAGTTCCTGCGTGATCTGAAAGCGGGCATGCCGCAAAAGCGTTACCAGTCTTCCGTGCGAACGCTGCAGGGCATCCCACCGATTCGGCGCGATCTGATTCAGCGGCATCGTTACCTGGTGCCGAACTCAATCGTCGTGACACGCGGCTGCCCGCATCACTGTACCTTCTGTTACAAGGACGCTTTCTTCGAAGGTGGTCGCGGTTTCTACACGCAAGTGGTCGACGACGCGCTCGCGGAGATAGCACGGCTGCCGGGACGCCATCTCTATTTTCTCGACGACCATTTGCTGGGAAAGCCGCGGTTTGCGCGCGAACTATTTCGCGGCATGCGCGGGATGAATCGCGTTTTCCAGGGCGCGGCCACAGTGGATTCGATCTTGCGCGACGATTTGATCGAAGAAGCCGCGGCTGCAGGATTGCGCAGTCTTTTCGTCGGTTTTGAGACTCTTTCAAGCGATGGACTTGCCGGCGCGCACAAACGACAAAACCTCGGTCGTGATTACAAGGAAGTTGCGCGGCGGCTGGATAGTCTTGGGATCATGATCAATGGCAGTTTCGTTTTTGGGCTCGACGGAGACGATCGAGACGTATTTCGTCGAACGGTAGATTGGGCGGTCGAATCGGGAATCACGACCGCGACGTTTCACATTCTCACCCCATATCCCGGCACGGCACTCCACACCGACATGGTGCGCCAGCAGCGCATGGTGACGGACAATTGGGACCTCTACGATACGCGTCACGTTGTCTATCAACCAACTTCCATGTCCCCGGAAGAATTAAAGCGTGGGTATGACTGGTCCTACGAAGCGTTCTACCGCTGGCATTCGATTTTCAAAGCAGCATCAGCGCACGAATCACTTAAACATCAGCTGAAGCATTTCTGCTACAGCGCAGGCTGGAAGAAGTTTGAACGTGCGTGGGACTTCGTAATTCGCGTCAAGCAACTGTCGCAGATGCGACCAATTCTTGAGGCCGTGCTTTCCCCAGTGCGCTCTTCAACGATCTCAGATTCCGACAGGAACCGTCCTCAACACGGCCGTCAAGTGTGGGAATCCTCATGGCCTCCGATCAAGATTGGTTCGACAATTCATCAACCTAATTATGTTCAATCCAATTAACTATTATCCATGGGCCAAACCGTCTCCGCAGCAGGACGAAACGAGGAGTGTATCCATGAAACGCATTGCCGCAATTACATTCATTTTTCTTTGCACCGCATTCGCATGGGCAATTCTCGGCGCGACAATTTTCCAGCGGACTTATGATTCGGACTCTTCTTCCGCAAGTCGCGTAGTTTCGACGTGGGGCGCGCCACAGAATCAACTGCCGCCTACTGCGTCTTTTGAAGAGCTTGTGCCGCGAAAAGAAGTCAAAACCGAAAACGGGAAGAAGATTGAAACGGCAACTCAGGATTTGGTTGTTACTCAACTACCGCTCGAAAGCAGTCACTTGAACGTGGCCCTGAACCTTGAGCATCGTCAGAAAGGTTTGCTCTGGTACAGCACATACAAAGTTGGATTCGGCGGGACATACGCGTTTCGTAATCCGACCGACAAAGAACAAAACGTATACTTTACATTGCCATTTCCGACGCCTCAGGCGATATACGACAATTTGGTATTCACGGTAGATGACGTGCCCGTTGCGTTAAAGAACGAACAGAACGGCGCGACCGGTTCGGTAAAAATTCCCGCCGGCAAAGTAGCGACGCTCAAGGTTGGCTACAACTCCCAGGGACTAAATGATTGGCATTACAGTTTTATGAACACGAGCGCCTCGAATGGCGTTGCGCAAGTGCGCGACTTCTCGTTGAAGATGACGACGAACTTCAAAGACATCGACTTCCCGGACAATACGCTTTCGCCCTCACAAAAGGAGGAGACTGCTGACGGTTGGAAGCTGGCGTGGAATTACACCAATCTTGTTTCTGGATATCAGATTGCGATGGTGATGCCGGAGAAACTTCAGCCGGGGCCGCTCGCCGGGCGCATCAGTTTCTTTGCCCCTGTTTCGCTGTTTTTCTTTTTCTTCCTGCTGCTCATTATTACGACTCTGCGGGGAATTGAGCTGCACCCGATGAACTACTTCTTCCTGGCGACAGCATTTTTCTCTTTTCACTTATTGCTGGCGTATCTGGTCGATCACGTCTCGATTCACCTGGCATTCGTAATCAGCTCAGCGGTGTCGATCTTTCTGGTGATCTCATACTTGCGCCTCGTGGTGGGCTTGCGATTCGCAATGCGCGAAGCCGCCATGGCGCAGTTTATCTACCTGGTGGCGTTTTCTTATGCGTTTTTCTTGAAAGGATTCACTGGACTGGCGATCACAATTGGATCGATCGCTACGTTGTTCGTGGTGATGCAGGCAACGGGAAGAATTCGTTGGAAGGAAAAATTTGCGCCGCCGCGCCCGCCTGAGCCACTGTCGCCACCCGCCGCGATCTCTGCAGTTTGAGCAGGCAAGTTATGGCCGCCCGAAGATATCGAATTCGAAACTGACTCTGTCGGCGACGCGGACCATACCGTGAAAAGCCGAAGTAGCTTTCACCTTGAAGTCACCGCGACTGATCGAGAACCCGCCCTGCGCGCGTATTTGATTACCGTTGACCGTCACTTTGGTCGGAATTGTGATCGGCCGTGTTACGCCCAGCAGCGTCAGATTACCCATAATCTTCAGATCGTACTGCCCCGGAGCTGTCGATGCGCCCGTCACTTGTACACTCCTGAAAGTAATCTCAGGGTACTGATCGGGCAGCAGCACAATATCGCGCAGCTCTTTGTTGATGATCTGCTTCTGTGGCGCGGTAAAGACATCGCTGGTTTCTTCCATTGAAGCTGACTTGGCAATGATTGTCAGTGATGAGTTCGCCAGCGAATCGGGATCGAGCACAGCCGCACCGGTGAATTCGCGCACCGCAATGTGATGGCCGTGACCTTTGAACCAGAGCAAGCCGCTGCGGCTGGCATGCGCCATGAACTTGCTGACGCTCGCGTCGAGTTGATAACGCGACGCATTGAGATGGACCGCACCTGTCTTATCTTCCTTGGCTGAAAACGTAAGCGGTGCGTTCGGGGCGGGAACGGATTCATGGTGCGCAAACCCGTACAGCGACGCGAACGCCAGGACCAAGGCAGCGACAAATAAACAAAGCCAATTGATTAGCTTCATCGCTCTTGCTTAGGTTGTGAATCCCGCCCTCTGCTTTGGTTCAAACAGCCGATCGAGCGACAGCCGATTCAGATCCGAAAACCAAAGCAGCACAAAGTTTGCGAGGACGTAGATCAGATTGTGCGCGACCTTGTCGGCTTGACCCAACATCACCAGACCAAACGTCAAACCAATTAACAGCAGACCCGACAAAATTAATCCCACACGCGAGAACAATCCGAGCAGAATCAACGCGCCGCTGATCAATTCACCAAATGGCAGTACGTACGCGAATGGCATTACCATGAACGCGGGCAGCTTGCCAGAGAATTGTTGATTCATTCCGCCGACGAAATTCGACAACCCAGCCATGAACTTGCCAATCCCATAAAAGAGGAAGATCACCCCATAGGTGATCCTCATCAGTGCGTATCCGATGTCGCGATGGTTCATTTGTTTATCGCATTGCTCCGATTACGCGTCATGCGTCAGCGCGCTCGGTGCGTTGGTTTGCGCAATCCGCTATGC
>JBKPPE010000301.1:0-3441 GCA_046733375.1 Acidobacteriota bacterium
CCTGTTCATTATTCTCGAGATACCAGCCATAGATTGGTCCGGTCCCGGGATCAAGGTTGAAATAGACGTCGAATTTCTCGCGCGCCCTCTTGTTCGCATCGCCCATCAGATGACTGCTAACGTAAGCTTTCGAACCGAGCAGCCCTTCTTCCTCTCCGCTCCATAGCGCCATACGAATGGTCCGCTTGGGTCGCGCGCCAATGGCCTTCAGGATTCTCAGCGCCTCCATTACAACTGCCGAACCATCCGCGTTGTCGGTCGCGCCAGTTCCGGCGTGCCAGGAATCAAGGTGCGCGCCAATCATAACGATTTCATCGCGCAAAACCGGATCGGTTCCAGGTAACTCAGCGATCACGTTGTAGCTGTTCTTATCTTCGGTCAGAAATCGCGTCTGAAGATTTACGCGCAACTTCACCGGGATGCCACGCTGGATCATGCGCGCGATCAGGTTGTAGTGTTCTGAACTCAGTACGATGCTCGGCACCGTAGCTTCCCTGTTCGTTACACCGAGCACGAACATCGTTCCGTGCTCGCCAAAGTTCGGTCGCAACACCACGGCCGGGGCGGCCTGACTGAGCAGGCGTGTCATTGTTTGGCGGTTGACCAGTGGTGGCGGGGCCGTGCGGCGCGGTTGTCCGATCGCGACCGGGGTGTCAGACAGCGTCGGCTGCGGCCGATCGGCGCGTTCAAAGACCGTTTGAATTGGTTGACTCAGGACGATTGCGCCTTTCAGCCTGGGCTGCATCTCTTGAATCGCTTGTTCGTTCTTATCTCCAATAAATACGGGCGCCGCCACGACTTCGCCCGCCATGGATGGTGACCAAGCTTCGGCGAAACCGCTGAGCGGCAGGTACCGCGGCTCGACCATCTCAAGCGTCAGCCTGTCCATCGTCCAACCGCGTCCGAACTCAAACGGTTCGAGATGCGCGTCATTGAGTCCCCAATCCTTCAGCTTGTCACGTGCCCAGTCCGCCGCCTGCTTGTGCGACGGACTTCCGGTCAGGCGCGGCCCGATGTCTTCGGTGAAGTGCGTGAATGTCTCTTCGACCTGCGAATGATTAAGTCCTTCGTCTTTAATCTTTGCGATCATGTCGCGGTCGATTGGTTCCTGCGCCCACGCGACGGTGTTAACCAGCAAGCTGATGGTGACTAAGATTGGCGGTAAGTGACGCCTCATCACTCTCTCCTGATAAGTTGAATTGAAATGCTACTGCGGTTCAGCGTGCGCACTCGCGAATTGCGGACGAGTGGCTCCGGAAAAACTAATCGCGAAACGAAGAATCGATTCGATCGAGCTTGCGCAGCAGTCCGGGCCATGTCAAATCTGCGCCCTGACCGACCGTAACTGCGCTCATTTGTTTGGCGGTGAGATTAATTATGTCGTTGGGAATGTAGTGCAGCGCGCCACCACCGGACTGCGCCAGGATTTGAATGCGACAAGCACGCTCGAGAAGGTACATCGACAAAAACGCTTCGGCGGCTGACTTACCGACCGTCAGCAAGCCGTGATTGCGAAGAATCATATAGTTCTTGTCGCCGAGATCAGCCACCAATCGCGGCTTCTCTTCTTCATTCAGGGCCAGACCTTCATAATCGTGATATGCGAAGGATGCGAGCGGAAACATCGCTTGCTGCGAAATCGGCAGCAGCCCCTGCTCTTGCGCCGAGACGGCGATGCCATAGTCAGTATGCAAATGCATCACGCACAGCGCGTCTTCGCGCGCCGCATGAACTGCGCTGTGAATTGTGAACCCGGCGGGATTGATGAAGTAGGGCGAGTCAGAGACTTTATTGCCATTGAGATCGATCTTCACCAGGCTCGATGCGGTGACTTCTTCGAACATCATGCCGTAGGGATTCAGCAGGAAATGATGTTCAGCGCCGGGCGCACGCGCCGAGATGTGCGTGAAAATCAGATCGTCCCAACCATACAACGCCACCAGGCGATATGCCGCGGCCAAATCGACGCGCGCTTGCCATTCCGCTTCCGAAACCTGATCGCGGATGGTTGTGGGTTTTGGCGACGACGTCATGATCATCCACCCGGCGGTTTTCGCGCGATTAGGCGCGAGATATTCATAAAACGTATCCGACGCGGAAACCTCGGCGGCAAGAGCAGAATGCATTCTGCTCTGGCCGCCATCAAAACTATTCATGCCTCATGTTCTATAAACATTTGGCCCCTGACGGAGGCCACGAAACGCATCCTATTTGAACTCAAACGACTTCAAATAATCGTTGAATGCCTGGTCCCACTTCGCGACTGTGTTCGCCGGTCCGACGAGTTTCGCAAAGTAATTCCCTTTTGGCGTTTCGATCACCGCCGCACGCAGACGGTAGTTCGCGTTGTTGTGACGATCGCCGCTACCCGGCGACATCTCAGCGGTGTAGGTTCCCGTGACATCCACGGTTGAGATTTTCAAGCCGTTGACGGTGAGGCTGTCGGTCTTGGCTTTGTCTTTTGAAGCTGAACCGTCGGGCTGTTCGATTTGCCCGATCCACCGATCAATGTTCGCTTGCGTACCCCCGCCCTGGCTCGCGCCGAAATAGTAGAGCACCAGCGAAGCATCCTCCGGATCGCCGTCAGCCTTCGGCAGTTTGTACTGCGCGGCGCGCATGTTCGACGACGGCTTCTCAGTCGTCCAGGCGTCCGGCGCCTTGAAGTGCACTTCGCCATTCGCCGGCACGCTGGATTGATTTTGGTTTTTAGTCAGGCTCGCGCTGCTTGAACACGCAGCGAACACGAAGATAAAAGACAGCACAAGAGTGGCGTAGATCTTTCCGTTCATAATCACCTCGGCAGAAGAATCTACACCCGCCGGCCGACTTCGGCAACGCGAGTCAGGCCGTGCTCACAAGTTTTTCTGGTGCTACTGCGCCGCCGCCGTGCGCCGCCTTCGCACGTCGCTGCATCTCTTCAACTGAGACGTCCTCTTTGTGCGTCGCGAGGTGCCATCTGTGACCAAAGGGATCGACTACTGTGCCAATTCGATCGCCATAAAACTTGTCCTGCAAAGCTTCCTTCACGGTCGCGCCGGCCTGAACCGCCTGGTTGAAAACTGCGTCGACGTCTTCGAAATAAATCATGAGACTCACCGGCGATCCACCAATCGTCTGCGGGCCCTTGTAGCCCATGTCCGGATACTCGTCGGCTAACATGATTGGCGAATCGCCTATTTTGATCTCCGCATGGCCAATCTTTCCGTCAGGCGATGGGAAGCGGAATAGCTCGACCGCGCCGAACGCTTTCTTGTAGAACTCAATCGCATCCGCGCCGCCGCGCACGATTAAGTATGGTGTGACTGAGTGATAACCTTCTGGAATTGGTTTGACTGACATAGATGAACTTCCTCTCTGCGATCTGTAGGGGCAGGGCTTGTCCCTGCCCGGTTTGAGCCGTAGGGGCAGGGCTTGTCCCTGCCCGGTTTAAGCTGTGGGGGC
>JBKPPE010000302.1:0-3729 GCA_046733375.1 Acidobacteriota bacterium
GCATACGGCGCCGCACTGCTTGCCGGAGTCGGCGCCGGAGTCTGGCCCGATGTGGACACCGCATGCGCGGAAACAATCTTCGTCAGCGATCGTGTTTCGCCAGATGCGCAGACTTCGGCAACGTATCGATCGGCGTATAACGAGTATCAGAATCTCTATCCGGCTTTGAAGCCGACGTTTCACGCGCTGGCAAACATCACGTAATCTGATGTGTTGACGCTCAAATTTTTTGGGGGGGTAGAATTTGGTTCGCATGACAAAGGATCGCAGGGAACTCGCATCGCTTTCAGCTCTTCACGAACAAAGCGTCGAATTGATTCTGCACGCTCGCCGGTTGCAACAGGAATTCACTGAGCTTCGCGAAGCCTCAAAACTCCTGCGCCTCGAAAGCATGCAACTGCGTGATGAGGGACGCATACTGCGCCGGAATGATTTTGACCCATCCACAGATTACGCAGAACTTAATCTGTGAAATCTGTGGATGGAATGTCTGTACCTGTACCTTTACCTCACGCACTGACGCGGTCGCATCACGGTAGCCACAAAAAGGCACAAAAAGCACAAGTATGCGTTGACACAGAACGTCATACGTTCTTTAATTGGCCATCCCTCTCGTTCCCCCGCATTTAAGACCCGAATGTCTCGAAGCTCTACAGAAAAAGCTGCGCCAAATTCCGCCGATCTGAGTTTTCTCAAGGGCGACGGCGAAATGGGCGAGCGCATGCGCGACTTCGACTGGTCCAGCAGCCCGGTTGGCCCCGCGGCTGAATGGCCGGCGTCTCTCAAAACTGCCGTCTCCATCTGCATCGGCTCGCGCTATCCCATCGTCATTTGGTGGGGCCATCCCGCCTACACGATGTTCTACAACGACGGCTACATTCCCGTCCTCGGCGTCACGAAACATCCCGACTGGCTGGGCCGATCGGGCCAGGACTGTTGGAAAGAGATCTGGTCAACAGTTGGTCCGATGCTTGACAGCGTATTTGCAACCGGCGTCGCCACGTGGTCAGAAGATCTACTGCTCGTGATGGATCGCAACCTGCCGCGTGAAGAAACGTACTTCACGTTTTCCTACAGTCCGATTCAAGGCGACGCCGATAAGGTTGATGGGATCTTTTGCGCCTGCTACGAGACGACGGGACGAGTTATTGGCGAAAGACGCCTGCAAACACTGCGTGACCTCGGCCGCAAGGTGATCGAGGTCAGGTCCGTAGACGATGCCTGCGACGTCGCCATAAAAAGTCTCGCCACGAACCCTTACGATGTACCGTTTGCCCTCGTCTATCTGTTGGATGACGACGCGACGCGGGCGCGGCTGGTTTGTGCGAGTGGCGTGGAAATGGGTGATGTTGGAGCGCCGAAACAAATCGAGCTGACTGATTCAGACAAGTGGCCCCTGGGCCGCGTTTTCGAAACCGGCGCAGTGGAAGTTGTTTTGGATTTGGTTAGCAGATTCGGATTCATAACTGGTGAACCATGGTCTGAGCCGTGTGAAAAAGCCATCGTGCTTCCAATTGCGGCATCGGGTTATGGAAAGCCGACTGGATTTCTTGTTAGCGGACTCAGCCCGCGCCGTATCGTCGACGCTGAGTATCGAACCTTCCTCGATCTGATTGCCGGCCACCTCAGCACCGCTGTCGCAAACGCGCGTGCCTACGAGGAAGAGCGCAAACGATCCGAGGCGCTGGCGGAAATCGATCGCGCCAAGACTGCATTCTTCTCAAATGTCAGTCACGAGTTTCGCACGCCGCTGACACTCATGCTTGGACCGCTGGAGGACACAATCGCCAATGACACGCTGCCTCCACGAGTGTCGGAGCGTCTCCGTGTGGCCCACCGCAATAGTGTTCGCCTGCTTAAACTCGTAAACACATTACTCGACTTCTCACGGATCGAGGCCGGCCGTATCGACGCCGTTTACGAAGCAGTCGATCTCACAAATTTTACTGCCGAACTTGCCAGCATGTTTCGTTCGGCAACTGACAAGGCTGCCTTGAATCTCGTGGTTGACTGTTCGCCAATCGCGCGCGAGGTCTACGTCGATCGTGAGATGTGGGAAAAGATTGTTTTCAATCTGCTCTCGAACGCTTTCAAGTTTACGTTCGACGGTGAGATCGCCGTCAGATTGAAAGACAACGGTGAGAATGTCGAACTCGAAGTGAGCGATACGGGAACGGGAATTCCCGAAGACGAGCTGCCGCATCTCTTCGAGCGTTTTCACCGCGTCAAAAATGCTCGCGGCCGTAGTTATGAAGGATCGGGAATTGGTCTGGCACTCGTTCAGGAACTGGTGAAATTACATGGCGGCGAGGTTCGAGTTAAAAGCGAGGTCGATCGCGGCACTACCTTCACTATCAGCATTCCAACGGGTACGGCACATTTGCCTGCCGACCGGCTCGGCGGTGAGCACAGACTCGCTTCGACTAGTTTGCACGGTGAAGTTTACGTGGACGAGGTTCTGAAGTGGCTTCCTGACGCAGATGGATTGCAGGCGTTGGATTCCGTCCCGGCGGAAGTGCCGGTTGCGTCGACGGAACAACCGCGCTCTCGCATTCTGCTCGCTGATGACAACAGTGACATGCGTGAATACGTCAGGCGATTGCTGGCTCCGAAATATGATGTGGTCGCAGTTGCTGACGGCGAAACTGCGCTGGGTTTGGCGCGCTACGAGGAATTCGACCTGGTCTTGTCGGACGTAATGATGTCGAAGCTTGACGGCTTCGGATTGTTAAGGGCGTTGCGTGCTGACGAGAGAACGGTAACTATCCCCGTCATCTTGTTGTCGGCTCGAGCGGGTGAAGAGTCGCGTGTCGAAGGTTTGGGTGCAGGTGCCGACGACTACCTGGTCAAACCGTTTTCAGCGCGCGAACTGCTGGCCCGTGTCGAGTCGCACCTGAATCTACAGCGACTGCGTCGTGAGTCAGAAGCGGCGGTGCTGAAGCTGATGGCTCGCGAAAGGGAAGCGCGTGCGAGTGCCGAGATCGCAAATCGAATCAAGGACGACTTCCTCGCGATTCTGTCGCACGAACTTCGCACACCGCTAAATGCGATTGTCGGTTGGACTCACTTGCTGAAAGGCGGCAAGCTCAGCGAGCGCGACCGTGAGCGCGGCATCGAAGTCATTGAACGTAATGCGGCCGCTCAGCGCGCCATCATCGACGAACTGCTCGATATTTCACGTATCGTCACCGGCAAGTTGAAGCTCGAGCCCCAGCCTGTCGAACTTTCCAGCGTCATCGATGCTGCCGTCGACGCAGTTCGTCACACTGCCGAAGCAAAGAACATTCAGATCTTTACAGCGCTCGAGCGTAACGCCGGACTGGTGATGGGCGAAGCAGTTCGCTTGCAGCAGGTAGTCTGGAACCTGCTCTCGAACGCGGTGAAGTTCACGCCGAATAATGGTCGCATTGAGGTTGAACTTAAGCCTGCCGGCAACAAGTTGAAACTGACTATTCGTGATACGGGCGAAGGCATCGATCCGGAGTTTTTGCCACACATGTTCGAACGCTTCAGGCAGGCTGACACTTCGTCGAGGCGGGTGCACGGTGGTCTCGGACTCGGACTCTCCATCGTCAATAGTCTCGTGACGATGCACGGAGGCGAAGTTGAAGCGTTCAGCGATGGATATGGGAAGGGAGCCACATTCACTGTCAGCCTTCCATTGCTGTCGTTATCCGAACTTGAGCGATTGGCTGATGTGTCTCCTGAAGTGAGCGCACAGTTGTTGAC
>JBKPPE010000303.1:0-3206 GCA_046733375.1 Acidobacteriota bacterium
GAAATGCACGTCGCCGATTTCGTTGAGATCGAAAATTGTGCAGATGTTGGGGTGATCGAGCGCTGAGGCGAGACGCGCTTCGCGGTGAAAGCGTTTCAGGTTGGCTTCTTTGACCGTCAGTTCCGGAGGGAGGACTTTAATGACGACAGCACGACCGAGTTTTGTATCAGTCGCTTTATAAACTGTTCCCTGCCCACCGGCGCCAATCTTCTCGTGGATCCTATAGTTCCCAAGCTTTGCGCCGATCATTCTTTCGCATATTAAACGCCGATAAGGCGATGACTGCAAATCAGGCGAGTCCGATTTGTGGAGTGCGGAGTCTGGGGTCAGCGCTCTGAACTTTGTGCTTTGTACTTCCTGCTTTGTGTTTCTTCAAAGAACCAAGCACAAAGTTCCAAGTACAAAAGGGGTCACTTTGCACTTCAGACTCCAGATTACTTTTTTCCATGGGCGATCTTCACGGCTTCCGGCAGACCGCGCAGCCTCAGCATTGATATCACGCCAAACAGCGGACCGGGCGCAAGAATCATGAATGCGTAGCGCCATCCCACCAACTTTTCGAACACAGAGATTAGTTCGATCGAAACCGTCGTCAGCAAAAATCCGATGCACGTTTGAATCGTCAGCGCCGTCCCGATGTATTGCGGATCGCCGAGCTCAGTGACACACGCGGAAAACTGCGCCGAATCCGCGACGACACTCGCACCCCAAACCGCTGCGATCGCCAACAGCAGCGTCGGATGTGCGCCGAACGCAAATCCAATCAATAGACAGCAAGTTCCGCTGATCGCCATCGCGACTGAGGTGACCACCGTGCGGCCTATGCGATCTGCAATTAAGCCTGCAATCACACAACCGAGCGCGCCGCAGCCAATCACCAGAAACGATGAAACTTCCGCCAGAACTGGCTCGCTCTTTCGCGTCGCGAGACTGGCGCGGATCATGAACGGAATCCACGTCCACATCGCGTACAACTCCCACATGTGGCCAAAGTATCCGAGGTTTGCGAGCCGCACGCTGCGATTGCGGAAGCCTCTTCCAACTTGTTTCCAATCAAAGCGCGCCGCCGGCAATGCCAGCGGACCATCGCCAACGAACAACAGAACGATGACGCCGCCGATCACCGCGAGCAATGAGACAAACAGCACGTTGTATCGCCAATTCGCGCTACCGACGCCGTTGACAAGATAAGGCGTCGCTTTGCCGAGCGTCAGGGCGCCGACCAACACACCCAACGCCAGGCCGCGGCCATGACGAAACCACGTCGCGAGAATCTTCATCGCGGGTGGATAGACTCCTGCCAGAAACATTCCCGTCAGGAAGCGCAAGACGATGGCAAGCTCCACATCTTTCGCAAACAAACCGAACGCGCTATTGACGATCGCGCCCGCGATCGCAGTCAGTGTGAAGAGATGTCGGGCACTGATGATGTCGGGAAGATTCAGAAGCGCGCTCAACAGAGTGCCGGCAACAAACCCGAGTTGCACGGACAGCGTCAGCCAGTTCGCGGCACTTTCGCTGAGTTGCCATTCGCGCGTGAGCGCGGGCACGACCGCGGAGCCGCTGAACCACAGCGACATTCCGAGCAGTTCAGCGATCGCCAGCAGCACCAGGGTGCGCCAACGACGTGACGCCTTATCGGAAGTTACACCCTCGTCTAAATCTCGCAAGTGGCGCGGATTGTAGCTTACCTCGCTCCCCCAGGAGCTGAATATTTATAGATCCGCGGCGCTCCAAAGCCATAAAAGTGATCTGCGCGATGTTCTTGAAACATTGGGCGCCTAACGGCGCCAAACGCACGCAACATCTAAACGGTGACTTCAATTGGTACTTTGAGAATTTCGAGCGGAAGGGGTCCTGTCTGTTTGCGGCGCTTGTCTTCGTACATGTTTCGATCGGCGCGCGCCGTGACTTCTTCGATCGAATCCTCGTCAACGTCGAAGTGCATCACGCCGACACTGATCGACAGCATGTACGGCGCGTTCGATTGCTCGTTGTACAGCTGAAACCTGAGCTGCAAACGATCGGTGAGCGAGTCCGCGCTTTCATCTTTGTCGATCGCCGCCAGCACTACGAACTCGTCGCCGCCCAAACGCGCGACGATGTCTGACGTGCGGAAAGTGTCCTTCAGAATCTCAGCCGTCTGGATGATGGCGGAATCACCTGCCTGATGCCCAAGCGAATCGTTGATCTTCTTCAAGCCGTCGAGGTCAGCATACAAAATGACCGGCACTTTCTTGTTGCGCCGAATTGCCGCCAGATGCTGCGCGGTCACCGCCATGAAGCCTCGACGGTTGTAGAGACCCGTCAGTTCGTCAACCAGCGAAAGATTCTGTAACGCGGCTTCGAAGCGCTTGCGTTCGGTAATGTCCTGGATCTGAAAAATGAAATGCACGGGCGTGCCGTCGTCCTGGCGCACCAGCGAAACATTATTCAATGCCCAAACGATAATGCCTGAACGATGAACGTAGCGTTTCTCCACCTGACACGTTGGCGTCTCATCCTGAATCAACCGATACAGATTTGCGAGATCGTTGTCGAGGTCATCGAGGTGCGTCAGAGCCTGGAAATTCGACGCCAACAGTTCTTCCTCGGTGTAACCCATCAATTCGCACAGCGAACGATTGACGCGCAGCCAAGCGCCCTGCGGAGACACCAGCGCCATTCCGATCGGCGCGTAATCAAACGCATTGCGGAAGTGCTCCTCAGTTTCGCGCAAGGCCTTGCTGATACGTTCTTGTTCGGCAATGTGTCCATTCAACTCCTGAACGTGTTGGCGAGCCTGTTCGGCCTGCGCCGCGACGTTGGAGACGTTCTTCATGTATGTCCAGTAGGTGAAGTAGATGATAGCGATGATCGGAATCGTCGATACGAACGCAAAGAACCCGACGTTCGCCATGAATTTTGCGATGAGCGACGCAGCCGAAGCTCCCGCAAAGTAAGTAATCGATGTCCAGAGGAAATTTTTTCGCCAGGTGGTCCAAACCGATGTGTCGGCTTTCAGCGCCACACTCGTGGCCACCAGGAGCGAATTCGTAACGTATTGAATAATCGCCATCGCGGAAATCGCCACGAGGTGATTAGTCGAATACGGATCGTGCCAGCTCACGGTCTCGCCAAAAAGAAGGCGCAGTGACCAGACCGTAATGAAAGTCGAACAAGCTGTGGTACCGGCGTTGAAAATGTAAATCCGCACGCTCTTACTG
>JBKPPE010000304.1:0-3318 GCA_046733375.1 Acidobacteriota bacterium
CAACTATGCTACTAAGTGCAATTCAGTCGAGCCGTATTCGCTGCGAAGACCTCGGGACGTGCGGCCCCCGAGTCTCCATGTCCACCCTACCGACCGAATCCCAATTAACAATTGATTTCTACGCGGCCACTCCTACCCAACGCTTTCCATCTCTACTTTAGCTTGCCATAAACTTGTCGGGTGTTTTTCTTGCCGAAGGATTTGGGCTTATGGTAGGTTCACGCTTCGATAAATCGCAGGCGCGACTTGGAGCAGCAATCCCACGTGTTGTACTAAGTAGTGTGCGTTATTTCCCTACATGTACACCGGACATCAAGATGCTCAGTGGCGACCCTTCTTTCAGGCAATCCACAGCAAACTAACTGACCAAGCGTTCGAAACATGGTTTCGGCCGCTATGCTTTCAGCGCAGCGCTCAGGAGGGTGTGCTCCGGATTGCCGCGCCGAACGACGTAGTGCGTGATTGGATTCTTTCGAAGTACGCGGAAGCACTCCGCCAATCGCTCAACGAATCTCAACTCGGATCGCTACGCATCGAGTGGCATACCAGTTCGAATGTATCTTCCCCCACAGACGTCAAGTCGCCACTCTCCGAGCAAACGAATGCTGTATCGAAGTTGCAGTTGGTTGAGGCCATTGCTCCCGAAGTCGGATTCTCAGATGTCTCATGCTGGAATGCGAAATACACGTTTGCTGATTTCGTAGTCGCGTCCTGTAATCGTCTGGCTCACGCCGCGGCGCTGGCCGTAGCAGATGCACCCGGCCAGACATACAACCCTCTTTACCTTTACGGCGGTGTCGGCTTGGGTAAGACGCACCTCATTCAAGCGATCGGCCATGCAATAGCCAATGCGAATCCAAGTTTGCGAATCGCGTATCTTTCACTTGAGCGGTTCATGAATGAACTCATCAGCGCCATCCGCTTCGGGTACGACAAGACTAGCGCGTTTCGCGAGCGCTACCGCAGCATAGATGTTTTGCTTATCGATGATGTGCAGTTCATCGCCGGCAAAGAGCGCACCCAGGAAGAGTTCTTCCACACCTTCAATGCCTTGTATGATCGACAGAAGCAGATCGTCTTAACGTCCGATTGTCCGCCCCGTGACATTCCTGAGATCGAAGAACGTCTTCATTCCCGTTTTGAGTGGGGTCTAATCGCTGATATTGAGCCGCCGGATCTCGAAACAAAGGTTGTGATCATTAAACGGAAAGCCGAGGCGCACGGTGTGAATTTGCCGGATGATGTTGCGATGATGTTAGCGCGTCACGCTAAACATAACATTCGCGAGCTCGAGGGCTCATTGATACGTCTGCTGGCGATGTCTTCACTGCGTGGTGTTCCACTAACAAAAAGTCTGACGGAAGAGTCTTTTCGCGGCGTATCTAACGAACCAATCTCGCAAGAGGTGTCGATTTCCAGAATTCAGCATTTGGTGGCGCAGCATTACAAAATAGATGTGGAAAATCTAAAAGCCCGATCCAACGTTCGGCACGTCCTCATTCCGCGACAAGTCGCGATGTATTTATGTAAGCGGCTCGCAAGGAAAAGCTATCCAGAGATCGCCAGGCACTTCGGTGGCAAGCATCACACGACTGTGATTCACTCTGTGGAAAAGATCGAGAAAGAGCTGAATGCAAATGGGGAACTCGCGGGAACGATCAATCGACTGATCGAGGCTGTGAATGCGTGAAGCGTTTTTCTCCAACTTCCACACGCCTGTGTGAGCCGATTTGAATGGCCACCGGCGCTCATTTTGTCAAAGAAAACCCTGGATTACGATTCGCAGTGCACAGTTTTCACATCCACTACTATTACGACTAAGTATTAATCAGTTTCTTAGATCACAGGTGTTCAGTAGTTGATATGCCTTGTGATATAAAGGCGACGAAATTTCCCAGCCTGAAGGAGTAATCAATGCAATTTGTAATCGCGCGAAATGCTTTGCAAAAAGAATTGGCTTTTGTGCAAGGGATTGTCGAACGCAAAAACACAATTCCCGTTCTCGCAAATATTCTTATTGAATCGGCGGGAGAAGATTCGATTCGTATCAGCGGCACCGACCTGGATGTGACAATTCGCTGCGACGCAGATGCTCAGGAGATTTCCACGCAAGGCGCGATCTGTGTTCCGGCGCGAAAGCTCTTCGATATCGCCAGACTTTTGCCGGATGCGCCTGTGAGTTTTCGCAAAGAGGAAAATGAATGGGTGACGGTTGAATGTGACCGATCCAAGTTTCGTCTTCCCGGTGTGTCGAAAGAGACATTTCCCGAACTGCCGGGCTTTAAATCCACACCGTTAAAGTTGCCGGCCTCTGTGTTGAAGATGCTGATCGAACGGACGATCTTCGCGATCACCCAGGAGGAAGGTCGTTATACGCTTTCCGGCGCCAAGTTCGAATTGGATAAGAAAAACGTGAAGATGGTGACGACCGATGGTCACCGTTTGGCCTTTGTTTCCACTGATCGATCAAATGGCGCAAGCGACAGTTTGGATGTTCTGATTCCGCGGAAAACTTTGGCAGAACTGACGAAATTGACGTCCGACTTTGATGGCGATATCAACCTTGGCGCGGATGAAAATCATGTCTATTTTCAGGTAGGATCGCGCTTGTTGATTTCGCGTTTGTTGTCCGGTCAATTTCCGAATTATGAAATGGTGATGCCCAAAGGAAACGATCGAACTGCGACCTTCGATACGTTGAGTTTGAACCAGGCAATTCGCCGAGTGGCGCTGATGGCAGATGATCGTTCTCACGCTATTCGCATGCATCTTGCGAAGGAACAACTGCTCATCAGTTCACAGAACGCGGAAGAAGGCGAAGCCCGTGAAACCATTACAACGAACTTCGCCGGCGATGAAACTGAGATTGGCTTCAACGCTCAATACCTGCAGGATTTTCTCAACGTGGTCGGATCAGAACAGGTAAATTTCGAATTCAAGGATGGAAATTCACAGGCTCAGCTGAGACCAGTGACCGAAGAGAAATACGACTACCGGTACGTCGTCATGCCCATGCGACTCTGACAATATCCACAACCAATTCGATCAAGGGAGCGTCGAAAAATGGACGCTCCTTTTTCATGCCCGTCGACACGAATTCAAGCAGCCCACTGTGTTAAAATTCATCGATGTTTCTTAGGTCTATCGAAGCAAACCAGTTCCGCAATTCGAATGGTTCGATAACCTGGGGAGCAAGCCTCAATATCCTTCACGGGAACAACGCGCAAGGCAAAACCAACTGGCTGGAAGCGATCTATTTGCTCGCGCACGGTAAGTCCTTTCGTACCCATCATCTCAAAGAAACCGTTAAGTTTGGCG
>JBKPPE010000305.1:0-7476 GCA_046733375.1 Acidobacteriota bacterium
TTCTAATCTCACGCTCTTCGTTATCACAGTGTCGAACAACTTTGGACCAAACACCGTGCGAATCTGTTCGTGCACTTCTCGAGCCAGTGTCGTTCTCTTGTCGTGAAGAGTAATCAGCACGCCAAGGAGTTCGAGTCCGGGATTCGGTCGTGCTTTCACTTTCTCGATTGTCTCCAGCAGATCATCCGTGCCTTCCAGCGCAAAATAAGACGACTGAATGGGAATCAGCACGTGCGACGCAGCAACCAGGGCGTTGACTGTAATCAGGCCCAACGTCGGAGGCGTATCAATCACGATAATTTCATACTGATTCCGATATGGTTCCAGTCGGTCTTTAAGGCGAAAGGGCGCGTCGAAATCACCGACAAGCTTGGATTCCAGTTTCGCAAGGTTGATACGCGCCGGCACAAGTTCAAGGTTCTCGACGGGCGTACGGTAGACCGACTCTTCGATCGGCGCTTGCCCGTCCGTCATCAATTCGTAGACGCTACGCTCAACTGTTAACGGATCGAGAAATGAGATGGAACTGTTTGCTTGTGGATCAAGATCGAGAAGGAGGACACGCTTTCCAAGGCGAGCAAATGCGGCAGCCAGGTTTATCGCAGTGGTAGTTTTCCCTACCCCGCCTTTTTGATTTGCGATGGCGATTACCAGTCGCACAGTGGCAAACTCGCGCTCCGGGGTTTGATTAACTCCAATAGGCCTTTGATTATCTGCCGGTTCATACTTTTACATCGGAAGATCGCCAGCCTCACCAATAACGTCGGGCCACTCTTCTTCAGTTGCACTTAACTCGGTTTCTTCAACTTCCTCACTCGGCAATTTGTTCTGCGATGCCTTGATAACTTCCATGTCAACATAGATCGGGCAGTCGGCTCGAAGTGCGAGGGCAATTGCATCTGACGGACGTGAATCGAGGACCATTCGTTCACCGTCACTGTTTCGCATCTCGATTACGGCAAAGAACGTGTTGTCGCGAAGACTTGTTACCACTACTCGCTCGACCTGTACACCAAGCTCGGTGATCAAGTTGCGCAGCAGATCATGAGTCATGGGTCGCGGTGGAGCGATCTTCTCGATCTCCAGCGCAATCGCGTTCGCTTCGTAAGCGCCCACCCAGATGGGCAACATAGTATCACTCTGGACATCTTTCAGGATGATTATTGGAGTCCCGCTATTCGGATCCATCATCAGTGCGCGAATTTTTACCTCGATTTCCATCTCCTACCCCTTAAACGCTATCCGTGTGGGCCGAACCGTAGAGGCTGTTTGTTTTCGCCTCGGTAACCGTAACATCGACTACTTCACCTTCTAGATTGCCACTGCCAGGGAAGTTTACAACTTTATGGCAGGTCGAATGTCCGACCAGATCAGATTCAGATCGAGAACTCTTTCGCTCGACAAGAACGCTCAGTGTTCTCCCGACGTAATCGCGATAGATTTTTTCCTGAATCGTCTTGTGAACGCGTTCAAGCTCGAGGAATCTGATCGTCTGCTCTTGTTCAGGGACGATATTGGGGAGACTCGCAGCAGGGGTTCCTGTGCGTTTGGAGTACTTAAAAATATAAAGACTATCGAAGCGGCATTGCTCAACGAGTTCGATGGTCCGTCGGAAATCTTCTTCAGTTTCACCGGGGAAGCCAACGATGATGTCACTGGTCAACGCGAGTCGTCTGGTTGAGTTCTTCACGCGCTCGATTCGTTCCAGATAATCGGCACGCTTGTGACCGCGGCGCATCGCTTTCAGAATGCGGTCGCTGCCTGACTGGACGGGAAGATGAATCCAGTCGCACAGGTTTTGGTTTTCTTCAATCGCCGTCACGATGTCCGGATGAAAGTCTCGCGGAAACGAAGTCGTGAACTTGATTCTGGGCATGCCGGTCGCCGCCACTGCCCTTAAGAGTCGTGAGAACGGTGTCGCGCCGTGGAAAGCATCGATTCCCTTCTCTGTTTTCGGACGATAGCTATTAACGTTCTGGCCGATGAGATGAACTTCCTTGTAACCCAGTGACTTTAGCTTTTCGACCTCGCTAATAATTTCGTTCGCCGGTCGACTTCGCTCTCGTCCGCGCGAGTAAGGAACGATACAAAACGAGCAGAACTTATTGCATCCTTCGATGATCGGAATAAACGCGACGTGCGGTGAATGACGCTCCACCGGCGAAACTTCCCAGGAGTCGCCTCCATCACGCTCTCCGAGGTCCGTAACTCTTCGTTCGCCTTCTCGAACCTTTTCGATCAATGCCGGAATACGGTCGGTTGCACGTGTGCCGATCACCATGTTGACAGTGGGCGAATTTGAATAGATTGATTCGCCTTCCAATTGAGCGACGCAACCCATCACTCCGATCACTAGATTGCGATCGTTCGGGCGCGCTGCACGAACCTCGCCGATACGGGTGTAGACTTTTCGTTCCGCGCGTTCCCGCACTGAACACGTATTGAGCAGCACCACATACGCGTCGTCAGGCGAACCGCATAATTCATAGCCCGATTGTCGCAGGCCTGTGGCTGCACGTTCCGTGTCGGCAACGTTCATTTGGCAGCCGAAAGTTTCGATGTAGACCTTTGACTTCATTTGTAAAAAACTATTTGAAGTGCGAACAGTCTACCAGAAATCATTTCCTAAACGCGATAGTGACAGAATCGAAATGAACTGACGATCGCTCTCTGGATATCGAGTTGGTTTTACTTCGATTCGGCTGCTTGATTCTTCGAGTCTGCGCGAGTAGTATCGCGAGCGATCTCTCCCGAATTCAGTAAAGAAAAACAGAAAGGCTCCTCATGTCCTTTAACAAAATAATTCTCGTGGGAAACCTCGGCCGCGATCCGGAGTTGCGTTACACGACCCAGGGCACACCGGTTTGTACCTTTAGTATGGCCACTAACGAACGGCGTAAAGACAAGGCCGGCGAAATGCAGGATCAAACAACCTGGTTTCGAATTACGCTTTTCGGTCGCCAGGCAGAAACTGCCTCACAGTACCTGCAAAAAGGTCGTCAAGTTTATATCGAGGGACGGCTGCGCGTGGATGAGTGGACTGATCGCGACGGAAAGTCTCGTTACACTCTGGAAGTGGTCGCGTCAGACATGCACTTTATAGGTACCAAAGGCGACGAACAGCCGTATGCGGAAAGAGCCGCAACAGCCACTGCCAGCGCGGGGCCTATGGAACAGCCTGACTTGTCAGACGACGACGTTCCCTTCTAATAAGAAGTCAGAAACAACTGGATTATCAAGCCGGCGTTGGACCAGCAGTTTCTGCTGTGCCCCAACGACCGAATTGCCGGAGTTTGTCGTAGCGACGCGATAGTCGCTCCTCCTGACCACAGCTAACCGCTTCAGCGAGTCGTTCGGTCAATGCTGCGTCGAGATATCGTGCCGTTTGATCGTAGTCGTTGTGCGCGCCGCCATCAGGTTCCTGGATTATCTTGTCGACGATTCCCTCTTCGTAAAGGTGTTGCGCGGTAAGCCGAAGCCCTTCCGCGGCTCGATCGGCTTTCGAGGAGTCTTTGTAAAGAATCGCAGCACACCCTTCAGGTGTGATGACTGAGTAGGTTGAATTCTCCAGCATCAACACCTGATCTCCGACGCCAATCGCCAAGGCACCGCCGGACCCACCTTCACCAATCACCGTCACAATGATCGGCACTTTGATCTTCGCCATTTCGCGAAGGTTGAAAGCGATCGCCTCAGCTTGGCCGCGTTCCTCTGCGTCAATACCCGGGTACGCTCCCGGTGTGTCGATGAACGTAAAGATCGGGCGGCCAAACTTCTCTCCCAGCTTCATTACCCGCAATGCCTTTCGATAACCTTCAGGTTTCGGCATGCCAAAGTTTCTGTAGCTTCTCTGTTTTGTATCGCGTCCTTTTTGATGACCTACAACGACTACCGGGAGACCATGAAAACGAGCGAAACCACATACGATCGCCGGATCTTCAGCGAACCTCTTGTCACCATGGAGTTCGACGAAGTCTTCGAACAGCCGCTCTATTAGATCGAGGGTATAAGGCCGATCTGCATGGCGCGCGAGGAGAACGCGTTCAAAAGCAGTCTTCGGCGAACTCTCCTGCGGCCTGGCTTCATCGACCTCTTTCTCTTTCTTTGCCACCGTGTTACTTTCAATTCGCGATCGTAATTGCTGAGCGCCGATCGGCTTCCGAGCTAAAGTCGATCAATCTACAGTCTGCAATCAAAATCAAAAATTCTCCAGACCCTTATCAGACGCGAGCGCCGTTTGATCGTTCAATCGTGAGCTGGCACCCCAGCTGTGTCAACGCCTGATCCAGTTCAGCGCTTCGTTTTACTCTCAGTGCAGGATTCGTTTTGATTCGAACGAGCGTTTGGTCTTCGACAATGGCTTCGATCGCCACATCAGAATCACCTGGATGCGCGCTGAGTATATTCAGGATTGAATCAAACAGTTCAGCATAGTCTGGCTGAGCCGGTGTCCGCAAAACAACGAATTCACTCGTTCGCGTTACTGCCTCCATCGTTTGCACCTGGTCAACGATAATCGTCGGCGGACCATCTTCGCTCAACTCCAAACGGCCTGAAATAATAACCGGCGTTTCATTCTGCAGAGACTGGCCATGCTTACGATACACCTCCGGCCATAACACACATTTTGTTCCACCAAGCTCATCCTCTAATCGAAGCAGTGCAAACTTGTCGCCCTTCTTCGTAGTCCGCAGTTGAAAGTCAGCCACGATACCGGCAGAACTGACGCGACTGCCACTGTTCAGATTCACCAGCTCGGAAGACTTGGTTGTATTCATCTTCTCGAGAATCTCCAGGTAACGTTCGAGAGGATGACCCGTGATGTAGAAACCCAGTGCTGCTTTCTCGGCGGCAAGTAGTTCCGCTTGAGTCCATCCCTTGGCATTACGCGGCAGTTCATTAGCGAAGTTTGTTTCTTCGGGTGCCGATCCGAACAGTCCGCTTTGTCCCAACTCTCGTTCCCGTCGCGCACGCTGCGCCCTAGAGAGAGCCGGGTCGATTGAGTTGAACAGTCCGCCACGCCATTCAGAAACTGCCCTGGCGTCTTTCAACGAGTCGAATGCTCCGGCGCTGACGAGACTCTCGAAGACCCTCTTGTTCAAAGTGGCTGATTCAACTCGTTCGGCAAAGTCGAAGAAGGATCTGAATGGTCCCGTTAAGCGTGCCTCTGTTATGGCGTTCACGGCGGACTGACCTAATCCTTTAATCGCGGTCAGACCATATCTTATGGCACCGCTTAACGGCGTGAATCCAGAAAAGCTCTCGTTGACGTCCGGCGGCAACAAGGAGATTCCCTGCGCCCTTAACTCCTTCGAATACTTAAACACCTTGCCGGCATCCTGCGCCTCGCTTGAAAGCACAGCGGCGTAGAAGTGTTCCGGGAAGTGTGCCTTCAAATAGGCTGTCTGAAATGCGAGGTAGGCGTATGCCACACTGTGGCTGCGATTGAATCCATAATCTGAGAATTGCGCCATCAATGAGAATATCTTTTCCGCTTTGTCTCGCTTGATACCCCGCTCGACCGCGCCGTTAATAAACTTCTCCTCGTGCATGGCCATCTCTTCACGCTTCTTCTTTCCCATTGCGCGGCGCATTAAGTCGGCCTCACTTAATGTATAACCTGCAAGCTTTTGAGCGAGCTGCATGATCTGCTCTTGATAGACGATGATCCCGTATGTGTTGCTGAGGATGTCTTTCATCTCAGGCACGAGGTAACGCACGCTCTTCTTGCCGTGATGCCGCTGGATGAACTCATCAACCATACCGCCGTCGAGCGGACCCGGCCGATAAAGCGCATTCAACGCAGCCAGGTCCTCCACACCCTTCGGCTTTAGCTTTCTGCAGATCTCCTGCATCCCGGACGACTCAAACTGAAAGACCGCCTCTGTCCTTCCCTCTGCGAAAACGGCCATTGTCTTTGAGTCGTTAAGCGCTATATCCGGCCAGTTAATCGCCTGCCCAAGCAGCTGTTTAATGCTAATTAAGCAGTCATTTATAACGGTTAAAGCGGTAAGCGCTAAAAAGTCCATCTTAAGCATGCCGGTCTTTTCGAGATCGGACATGACATACTGAGTGGTGATTTCTTCCTTGCCCGAGACAGCGATCGGAATCAGTTCCTGCAAGGGTAGCGGCGAGATGACCACACCTGCGGCGTGGACTGATGAGTGGCGCGCACAGCCTTCCAGTCTTTGCGCAATCTCAATGATTTCTCGAACCTGAGGATTCACTTCAACTTCACGTTTTAGCTCAGGTACCTGCTCAAGTGCCTGTCCGATGCTTACGTTCCTCCCACGGACCGGAGGGGGTATGAACTTGGCAATTCTCTCGACCTCTGCGTAAGGCACTTCAAGCGCCCGGCCTACGTCCTTGATTGCCGCTCTTGAGGCCAGGGTTCCGAACGTAATGATCTGACAGACAGAGTCTCTTCCGTAGAGGTTAGCCACGTGATTGATGACGTCGCCTCGCCCCCGCACACAGAAGTCGATATCAATGTCCGGCAATGACACGCGGCCAGGATTCAGGAAGCGCTCGAAGATCAGATCGTATTGGAGTGGATCGACGTCGGTTATCTCGAGACAGTAGGCGACCAAAGAACCTGCAGCCGATCCTCGGCCAGGACCGACCGGGATGGAGTTCTGCTTTGCGTAGCGTACAAAGTCCCAGACGATTAAGAAGTAGCCGGGAAAGCCCATCTCTTTGATCATCTGAATTTCAGTTGTCAGCCGAGTCTGATAATCGCTCAACGTCTGCTTTAGTTGTCCTCGGGACAACTGCGGCTCCCACACTTGCTGGCGGCGCCGCTCGTAACCTTCCCGTACCACTTTTTCAAAATAGTCATCTGCCGAAAGACCGTTCTCTGATTCCGGGATGGGATACTGAGGCAGATAGGTCATGTTCTCGGGCAACTGGATATCGCAACGTGAAGCAATCTCCACCGTGCGTGTCAGAACCTCGGGAAGTTCGTCTCCAAAAATCCGCCACATCTCTTCGGGTGAACGAACGTAAAAATTGGGACTGGCATATCGCAGCCGGTTGGTGTCGTTCACAGTCTTGCCTGAACCGATGCACAGCAAAACGTCATGCGCACGGGAATCATCCGGCATCAGGTAGTGAGCATCATTTGTCGCGACAAGCGGAACGCCAGTCCGTTTTGACAATTCCACGAGCGGCTTTCGAATGCGATTTTGGGCATCGAGACCATGCTCTTGAATCTCAAGAAAGTAGTTTCCCTTTCCAAGAATCTCCTCAAATTCGAGTGCGGCTGCCGCGGCGTCGTCACACCTGTCCTGGGCCAGCATCGCTGAAGGAACTCCTGACATGCAGGCCGACAACGCAATCAAGCCCTTGCTGTGTTGCGCCAAAAGCTCCTTGTCGATTCGAGGCTTGTAGTAGAAGCCTTCTGTGTAGGCCTTGGAAGTGAGCCGAACCAGGTTCTGGTAGCCTTCATAGTTTTGCGCGAGCAGGATCAGATGGAAG
>JBKPPE010000306.1:0-3400 GCA_046733375.1 Acidobacteriota bacterium
GCGCCGAGGTTTCTTTGCCGCGTTCGCACCATGAAGGGTACGAGCTTTACGCCACAATATTTTCAAACGACCGATGCCACGCACCGAGCCGGGCAACGCCTCCGCACCGACAGAACCAGTAACAGCGTTGCACTAGAGGAAGTCGAACCGTAGTCCGAAACGGGAAACTATACGTACGCGGGGATTTGATGTCAAGCGCGCAACAGCCGCTATGACAGCCACTTGATCAGGTACATGACACCCGTGATTGCCCCGCCGAGCAACGCAAGCAACAGAATGATCACAACCGCCGCAATCAGCTTAAACTTGCGGTAGCGAGCCGCGGACGGCGGCGAAAGCGAACTCTGCGGAAAATATGGTGGTGGTGTATACGTCGCCATTGCTAAGTCAGAACCACCTGCGTTAGCCGGGTGGTCGGTCTGGAGATCATCATCGATTCTAACTGGCGTCAGTCCAGTTCGCAAAAACGCTCTTCGTATTGAACGTTCAACCGCCCGCTACAGGAGGGGTGTTCTGACATCAGTTATGGGGTGCGCTTCGGTTTGCTGCTCGAATTCGAGTTCGCGTTTCCGTTCGCGTTTTCCTGCTGCTTCTTAAGCATCTCTTCGTTGTGCTTCTTCCCTTCACGAATACGTTGGGCGCCTTCCTTCGCCTCTTCGAGTCCGTCGGTGGCGCGGTAGTCGTTCGCATCCAGTTCCAAAGCTTTCTGAAATGCGTTAACAGCTTCGCTGTAGCGCGCCAATTTGATCAGCACCATTCCCAGCTGATACCAAGCCTCTTCGTCCTTTTCGTTCAACTGGGTGGCTTCGCGATAGTTGCGCGCCGCGTCCTCGTCGCGATGCAGAAAGTTGTAGGCTTCGCCCAGATAGAAAAAGGCAGACGCGTCTTTCGCATCTGCGTCTACCTTTTTCTTGAAAAGCTCAATCGCTTTTTTATACTCGTCGTCGGATTCCGGCTTTCGATCCAATGCGGCGTAGCTCATTCCTAAACGCAGATGTGCTTCCGCATTGTTCGGATCGAGCTTCACCGCCTGCTCGAGCACTTGCGCTGCGCGCTCGTCCTCGTCGTTCTTGTACAGTTCCTTGGCCTGATCGACGAAAACTTGAGCGTTGCGCTTAGCTTCTTCGGGGTTGCCGGCGTTTATTGAATTGGAATTGGCGTTGTTGTTATTGGCGCGCTTCCGGCACGCCCCTACGCCGAAAATCAGCAGGAGTGTGGCGACACAGACAAGCGAACCCTTCGCGAAAAATCGAAAACCCCTGGTCATGCGACCGCAAGTTTCTACGCGAAACGGGTTGGTGAGTCAAACAGCGGAGACTGCATCAGAAACGCCGCCGTTGCTCGCAGCACTCACAAGCGGACGCTTAAATTCAGGCATAAGGCCACGTGAAAAACAAAAAACGCAGGCTGTCAGCCTGCGCCCACAAATAGAACGGGCGCTGCAACGTGGGGGTCGCAGCGCCCATCCATTTTCGTGGTTACTGTCCTCACCCCAGCAACCACTTGAGACGGAGGATCCACCAACCGTCTCTCTTGCCCCACAATATACATCGCAACGATTATGCCGCGCAATAGAGTTTTTTGGCGGCACCGAAGCCTAGGAAATTCGAAGATTTTTGACGACGCTGAGATTCCAGACCGTCTCACCGTGAAACTCTTTCACTGCGCAGGCTGTAAATTTTTCTCGATCCGGGCCGACTGCACGGCGCCGTCAATCTCGTCTTACGATTTGCCAACGCCGATTTCGTGTCGGATTGCCTTGGCGAGCTTTTCCGCGCAACCCGCAATCTGACGTTCGTCTTCGCCTTCGATCATAATACGTGCCAGCGGCTCAGTTCCTGAGTATCTCAGAAGCAATCGGCCGCGGCCATTAAGGGACTGTTCAACCTCGCGTGCGGCCCGTTGCACTGAAGGCAAGCCTTCGAAGGGGAGCTTCTCGGTGACTTGGACATTTACGAGCAGTTGCGGATAGCGCTGGAATCCGCGCGTCAGATCAGATAGCGACTGCCGGCGCCGCTGCATCGCGCGCAGCAGCATGATCGTCGTAATAATTCCGTCGCCAGCCAGACTAACCTGCGGAAAGATGATGTGACCCGATTGTTCACCGCCGAGCGCGGCGCCGCTGCGCAACACTTCATCCAGAACGTACTTGTCGCCGACATCAGTGCGGGCGAGATCAATTGCCTGTTGACGAAGAGCGAGTTCCAGTCCGATGTTGCTCATCACCGTGGCCACAACTGTATCTCCGGGCAATTGGTCACGCGTCCGGAAATCATTGGCGAGGACCCAAAGCGTCGCATCACCATCGACGAACTTACCGGAGCTATCAACAAACAGCGCCCGATCGGCATCTCCGTCAAACGCCACCCCCAGATCAGCACCTTCAGCGACAACTCGTGCTTGTAAACTTTCGATGTGTAACGACCCGCAATCGAGATTTATGTTGTGTCCATCGGGCTGATCGTTAATCGCCACTACGTGCGCGCCCAAATAACTGAAAACCTCAGGCGCGATTTTGTAAGCAGCGCCGTTCGCGCAGTCGATGACGATCTTCAAGTTCGCCAGTGACAGGTCATGCGCAACTTCTTTCGTCAGATAGTCTATATAACGCTCTTGCAATTCCGCCGCTGCGTCGGAAGACATTGTTTCTGCCGCATCGTCATCGTCATTAGGTGCGCTCTCATCCGAATTTGCGATGTCGGCTTCAATTTGACGTTCGACCGCATCGTCGAGTTTGCGGCCGGATGGTTGAAAGACCTTGATGCCGTTGTCGTAGTAAGGATTGTGTGAAGCGCTGATTACAACGCCGGCGTCAGCGGGTAGTGCACGCGCGAGAAATGCCACACCGGGAGTCGTAATCACGCCCGCCGATTTCACTTGAGCGCCGGCTTCGTGAGCTCCCGCAATCAATGCTTGCTCGATCCAGGGCCCGGATTCGCGCGTGTCGCGGCCCACGACGATCTGAGGATTCCGCCCCGTATTCTCAGCCAAATGCCGCGCCAAAGATCTTCCGATGACGCGAACTGTGGCCGTGTCCAGGGGAAACTCGGCGGCTTTGCCGCGAATTCCATCCGTACCGAAGAGCTTTGTCATCTGTCGTGATTTTATCCGAAGTTGCCGGGTGCTTTGCGCGGATTATTTCGATTGCGGCCGTCGCATGAAACCAATTAGGTTGCCGACTTCGTCAATAACGGCAACGGCGCCGATCCCATTACCCTGCATCAACTCGCGCGCCGAAGACATCGCGGCCGACGCCCGCACAAACATTGATGAGTTTACCGCGCGCATCACATCGCGCGCCTTGCGTGCACGCCACTGCTCGCGCGGCACTTTCTTTAAGTCTTCCAGTGAAAGTATGCCAAGGAACTTGCCGGCGTGCGCCACGGGGAAAGTCGCGTGT
>JBKPPE010000307.1:0-4887 GCA_046733375.1 Acidobacteriota bacterium
TGATGGGCATCGTCATCTGTTTGCTTGGCCTGGGTTTTGGCCTCGCGATCTACATGCAACTGCAAAGGATGCCGGTCCATCGCGCGATGCGCGAGATCTCGGAACTGATCTACGCCACCTGTAAGACGTATCTCACGACACAGGGCAAGTTCATCATGCTTCTGTGGATTTTCATCGCCGCCATCGTCGTCGCTTACTTCGGTGTTCTTCGTCCGGTTCCGGATCATCCGATTCCATTAACGGTCGCGATCATTCTCTTTTTCAGTCTCGTCGGCATCGCCGGTAGTTATGGCGTCGCGTGGTTCGGCATTCGCGTTAACACTTTTGCGAATTCGCGCACAGCATTTGCCAGCCTCGAAGGAAAACCGTTTCCGATTTACGAGATCCCGCTCAAAGCAGGTATGAGCATCGGCATGCTTCTGATCAGCGTCGAGCTGCTCATCATGCTTTTCATTCTGCTGTTCGTGCCCGGTGATTACGCCGGTCCGTGCTTTATCGGATTCGCGATTGGCGAGTCGCTCGGCGCGGCGGCGCTGAGAATCGCCGGCGGCATCTTCACTAAAATTGCCGACATCGGCTCGGACCTGATGAAGATCGTCTTCAAGATTAAGGAAGACGATGCGCGTAATCCGGGCGTGATTGCAGACTGTACGGGCGACAATGCGGGCGACTCAGTCGGACCGAGCGCCGACGGTTTCGAAACCTACGGTGTGACGGGCGTGGCGCTGATCACCTTCATCCTCCTGGCCGTTCCTGATCCGAAAGTACAGGTTCAGTTGCTCGTCTGGATCTTCGTGATGCGCATCATGATGCTCATCTCAAGCGCGTTGTCGTATTTCGTCAATGCCGCGATTGCGAAATCCCGTTACGGCAATGCGGGAGAAATGAATTTCGAAGCGCCGCTTACAACACTGGTGTGGCTGACTTCAGTTCTCTCGATCGTGCTGACCTACATCGTGTCGTTTCTCATGGTTCCGACGCTTGGAGGCGACACGACGCTCTGGTGGAAACTGGCGACAATCATTTCGTGCGGGACGTTGGCGGGCGCGGTCATTCCGGAGCTCGTCAAGGTCTTCACTTCAACTGAATCACGCCACGTTCAGGAAGTCGTGAAGTCTTCGCGCGAGGGTGGCGCGTCGCTCAACATCCTTTCAGGTTTTGTGGCGGGGAACTTCTCAGCGTATTGGCTGGGCATTAGCATTGTTGGGCTGATGGGGATTGCCTACATCGTTAGCACCTTGGGATTGGACGCATTGATGGTTTCGACCGCCACCATTCACGTCGCGCCGGTGTTTGGCTTCGGCCTGGTCGCGTTTGGCTTCCTCGGCATGGGACCGGTCACGATCGCTGTCGATTCCTACGGGCCGGTGACCGACAACGCGCAATCGGTTTATGAACTGTCGCTGATCGAGCATCAGCCAAATATCGTCGAAGAACTAAAGAGCGAGCACAACATTACGGTTGCGTTTGAGCGCGCCAAGCACCTGTTGGAAGAAAACGACGGCGCAGGCAACACCTTCAAAGCCACGGCGAAACCTGTGCTGATTGGAACGGCTGTTGTGGGTGCGACTACGATGATCTTTTCGATCATTATGGCGCTCACTGAGGGTCTCACTCGCAACACGGAAAGTCTTTCATTGTTGCACGCTCCGTTTGTCCTCGGCCTCATCACTGGCGGCGCAATTATCTATTGGTTCACCGGCGCGTCGACGCAAGCCGTTACCACCGGCGCGTATCGCGCGGTTGAATTCATCAAAGCGAACATCCAACTCGAAGGTGTGGAAAAAGCTTCGGTGACCGACAGCAAACGCGTCGTGCAAATCTGCACAAAGTATGCGCAACGGGGCATGTTCAATATTTTCCTGGGCGTGTTTTTTGCGACGCTGGCGTTCGCGTTCATCGAACCGTTCTACTTCATTGGGTATCTCATCTCGATTGCGGTATTCGGTTTGTACCAGGCGATTTTCATGGCGAATGCCGGCGGCGCCTGGGACAACGCCAAGAAAGTCGTCGAAGTCGATCTCAAACAAAAGGGCACCCCGCTGCACGATGCGACGGTCGTCGGCGATACGGTGGGCGATCCGTTCAAAGACACTTCATCGGTCGCGATGAATCCGGTGATCAAATTCACGACGTTGTTTGGATTGCTCGCCGTTGAGCTGGCAGTCAGCGTCAGCAGCGAAAACGGCCAATTGGGCAAGAACGGCCCGATCGTGAGCCGCGTCCTGGCAGCGGTTTTCTTTCTCGTGTCGATGTACTTCGTGTGGCGTTCGTTCCACAAGATGCGAATCGGCGCTGAAAGCTAGACCGGACAGCCCAACTTAAGTAAGATTCACGGAAACCTGGAATTTTCGGGTCGTTCGGCATAACTCGCAGTGTTCGTTATCAGCGAGCGCAAAATCAGTGTAACTGCTCGCTGCTCACTGTCCACTGCTCACTGTTTCCATGATTCGGTCGATCTTATTTCCGACAGACTTTTCCTCGGTGGCGAACAGCGCCTTCCCGCTGGCGGTAGCGATCGCCGCGCAGTTCGACGCGATTGTGCAATCAGTCCACATCGCTCACGGAGGCGATCCGCACATCACGGAAACGTCGCGTTACGAGTTTCCCGGCCTGCCCACCGGCGCGTCGTCGGTTAAAGTGGTCGAGACGATCATTCCGAAAGTAAGCGATGAAGATCCCGCACAGGTGATCATGCGAACGGCGGAAGAACGGATCTGCGATCTAATCGTAATGGCATCGCATGGACGTTCGGACGTGGCGCAGTTTTTTCTAGGGCGCAGCGTCGCTGAACAGATCGCCCGCGATTCGAAGATACCAACGTTGATTGCCCGTCTGTATGGCCCGCGTCGGACCACGCGGCCGATTGATCGATTCGCAACGATAGTGTTCGCGACTGATCTGTCTGAGAAGTCAAAGCAGATTTTGCCGGTCGCTACGTCAATTGCCCGGAAGACAAAAGCGAAGCTGGAGACTCTTTGCGTTTTCGCCGAGGGTGACGAGGAGCCCGCTGACGGTGGCAAGGCCACCCTGCAAAGGTTTTTCGAAGAAGCCGGCGCACCCGAATTGTTCGGCAAGGTCCGCCGCGTTCACGGCGGCGTAGGTGAGGCGGTGGTAGAACACGCGGGGCGTCACAAAGCGGATTTGATCGCCACGACCACGGTCTTGTGCTGCGGCGGCGATGAGCGAATGACGGGCACCGCGGAATTCATTATTCGGAACGCGCCGTGCCCGGTATTATGTGTCAGACCGTAGGCCCGGCGTAAAAGTCAGTACCGCCGGCAAATGGTATTGACCTGTGATAGTCCGGCAGTGATCAGATCGAAAAATATGAGCACCTCATTCGCAAAGAACGAGACACTTTTAGAAGCAGCCCTGACGCCTTTCGACATTGTGCGGCAGGTGGGCCTGGTAATCGGTTTTAGTCTGCTTACCGCCTTGTCCGCGCAAATTGTAATTCCCCTCGGCCCGGTTCCAATCACCGGACAAACCTTCGCCGTGTTGCTGACTGGCGCGTTGCTCGGATCGCGCCTCGGGGCGATGGCGATGATTGCTTACCTCATCGAGGGGGCGACTGGCCTGCCGTTCTTCGCTGGAGGCGCCGCAGGCGTGGCGCATCTGATGGGGCAAACCGGCGGCTATCTGATCGCGTTTCCCGCCGCAGCCTTCATCACCGGCGCATTCGCTGAACAAGGATGGGATCGGAAATATCTGACTGCCGTAGCGGCGATGGCCGTGGGTTCAGTAGTGATCATTCTGTGCGGCTGTCTGTGGTTTTCTTTTCTCACCAGAACCTCACCGTTGGTCGCATTCCAATTCACTGTGCTGAAGTTCATCCCTGGCGAAATCATTAAAATCGCCTTGGCTGCGGCCGTGCTGCCAACCGGATGGAAGCTTCTCGAACGAAAGCACTGACCAAGTCCACTTTCACAACAGCAGCTCCATAAACAAGGCGCCCGGCACCGGGTTCGTGTAGTACGGCGCAATCTCTCTGAAACCAAGTGCGCGGTACAGCGCAATCGCGCTCCCCATCTGTTCCGACAGTGTATCGAGCCGCATTCGTTGATAGCCGATCGCGCGGGCCTCTTCGATGATCCGTTCCGCTAATTCTCTGCCGAGACCTCTGCCGTGAAATTGCGGTCGCAGGAATAGTCGCTTCATTTCACAAACGTCATTGCTCAGTCTTCGCAATGCGACGCATCCGGCCAACTCATGATCTTCAAACGCCAGCAGCAACCGGCCCGTCGGAGGTGCATACGCGCCCGGCAACTCAGCCAACTCCTTTGCGAAATTCTGGAAACAGAGATCGAGGTTCAACCACGCTTCGTATTCGCGAAAGAGCGTACGCGCCTGGTTGATGTGTTCAGGTGTTTCGGCCTGGATGGTGTCCATCTAAAGTGAGCAGGCAGGATGCCTGCGTACCGCGCGCAAAGATGCGTGCGCTCCAAAACAAACTCGGCCTGACACCGAAGTATCAGGCCGAGCGCAGTCGGATGCAAAGTTGTGATTTATTAGGCGGTGAACGAAGAGCCGCAGCCGCAGCTGCCGGTTGCGTTCGGATTCTTGAAGGTGAAACCGGAACCCATCACGTTGGTGACGTAGTCGATTTCGACGCCATTCAGGTATTGGGCGCTGAACATGTCGACGAACAGGCGCACACCCTTTTCGTCGAGGATGAAATCGCCCTGCCGCGAATTCTCTTCAATGTTCAAGCTGTATTGAAATCCCGAGCAGCCGCCCGGCACCACGCGCACGCGCAGGCCTGCAGTCTCGGGCAGACCCTCTTCGCTGGACATGAATTTCTTGATTTCGACGGCCGCGGGTTCTGAGACACTCAAATTCACCGACGGTGCGGCCGGCGCGGCGGTTGTCACGGGGGTCGTGGTT
>JBKPPE010000308.1:0-3671 GCA_046733375.1 Acidobacteriota bacterium
CTTCATTAGAAGACCGAGTTCAACGGCTGGAGGACACGATACGTCCCTTCATAAACGGGGAGATGCGACCTGATCTCGAGTCTTCGGCGTTGCGACAGGAGCCGGACGTTACCGCTGCCGACCTTGAACGCTTGAGTAAGAACCTGCAACAACAAGCAGACGAGGCAAAGACAATCAAGGACGACAAGGACGCTGAGACACCTTCCGAAGCCTAACTTATGTATCTGGTACTGGCTTCGATTGACGATGTCGCGGCGCTTTGGGCTTATGAACAACTGAGGCGCCGCGACGATCGTGACTGGAAAATCGTCACTGCGGAGATGCTGACCTTCGCTCTGCGTTGGGAGCATTTCCTATCCGCAACTGAGGTTACTACACGCATCACGCTGGCCGACGGCCACGTGATCGACAGTCGCGCAATTCACGGCGCGCTGAACCGGCTGATTATTGGGCCGCATCCCGCCGGTCGCTACAGTAATGACGGTGATCTCTCATATGCCAGGAACGAATTCGCAGCCCTACATATGAGTTGGCTGCATGCCGTTCCCCACATTGTTAATCCACCGTCACCACAAGGTCTGGCAGGCGCTTGGAGAGATCCACTCGAATGGAGATTGTTAGCTTCGCGAGTGGGCCTCGACGCAGTTTCGAACGGCACCGACAAAGAGCGCCATGTAATAGCGGTGGGTGCGAGCGCTTGCGGCGATGCGGTACCCGAGGAAATTCAGGAGGCGTCATTGGCTCTCGCGCGCCTCGCGAATACCCCGATCCTTGGGCTGGACTTCAACTCAAAATGGCAGTTTGTCGACGCCACCGTCTATCCCGATCTGCGAACGGGCGGGGACGCGGCAATTGATGCCTTGATCGAGGTGTTCCATTGATCCTCTTTTGCGGCATACCTACTGAGATGCCGCTCGCGCTGGCAATCAGCGAAGCCGAGCGCCGCGGACTTGCCTACCTGCTTTTTCATCAGCGAAATTTTGCAGAGACGGATATTCAAGTAGCAGTCGACGGTGGACAGGTCCGCGGCTGGCTGAAATTAGGCCCGGATAAATATCCGCTCGATGACATCGTGAGCGTCTACACGCGAATCATGGACGATAACTTGTTGCCTGAAATAATCGACGAACCTCCCGATTCGCAGCTAAGAGAAGATTGCCGCCGCTTACACCACCAACTGAATATTTGGTTTGAACTTTCGCAGGCGCGAATAGTCAATCGCACCAGTGCGATGGGATCGAACGGCTCAAAACCTTATCAGGCTCAGTTGATAAAGCAGGCGGGTTTTGACATTCCCGAGACGTTGATTACTAACGATCCTGAGGAGGTGCGGGCTTTTCGCGCCCGGCACGGCCGAATAGTCTACAAATCGATCAGCGGGGTTCGATCAATCGTGCAGGTTTTCTCTCAAGACGATGACACGCGTCTGGATACAGTGCGATGGTGCCCAACACAATTCCAGGAGTTTGTGGACGGCGTTGATGTTCGGGTCCACGTCATCGGCAAGACTGTTTTCGCGACCGAGGCTTGGACGGACGCGGTGGACTATCGGTACGCGGCGCAGCAAGGGCGTGCGTGCACTCTGGTCGCGGTCGACCTCGAAAGCGAATTGCAGGAAAAATGCATCAACCTCGCTGCGATGCTGCAATTGGATTTCGCCGGCATAGATTTACGACGGTGCGCCGATGGCCGAATTGTTTGCTTCGAGGTAAATCCGTGTCCCGCCTACAGCTTTTACCAGCAGAACACAGCGCAACCTATCGCGAAGTCTTTGGTTCAGTATTTGGCTTGGGAACGCAACTGACGTCGCGAGCCGCGGTCAGGGCGCATGAACAAAAAAAGAAGCGCCACAACCGTGACGCTTCTTCAAAAATGGCGGAGTCGACGGGAATCGAAGCCACGACCTCTGACGGACAGGCCCGATGCCTCAACTAAAGCACTGACGTTGAGTACGAGATGACAGGGGAGTGCTAAACTCCCACCTCGTCACCCTGACGTTACGGCATGTCGCGCGTTCCCCTGACCACGAACCAGCGCCGCGGTTTTCTGGCCGCGTGGGGTGGTTGGGTCCTCGACGGAATGGATTCGTTCATCTATGCGCTGGTGATGGCGCCGGCGCTGCGCGAATTACTTCCACGGTCAGGCATTCCTAACGATCAAAGTCATATTGGTTATTACGGCGGATTGCTGTTCGCACTGTTTCTTGTTGGTTGGGGATGCTCGCTTCTGTGGGGACCGATCGCAGATCGGTTCGGCCGCGTGCTGACCTTGATGCTGACGATTCTTTGTTATTCGCTTTTCACTTTTCTCGGGGCGTTTGCGACGAGTGTCTGGATGCTGGCGGTGTTTAGATTACTTGCGGGTGTCGGGATCGGGGGCGAGTGGTCGATGGGCGGCACGTTTGTGGCGGAGGAATTACCCGAAGCTCGACGCAAAATGGCTGCGGGCTTGATGCATACCGGTTACTACGTCGGTATTTTGCTGGCAGCAATCATCAACTATTTTGTAGGCACCCGCTGGGGCTGGCGCGCGATGTTTTTAGTGGGCGGCATGCCGGCGGTGCTGGTCGGTTTTATTCGCTATGGCGTCACAGAACCGAAGCGTTGGGAGAAACGGATTGCTCAGGTCGGTAGTAGATGGACGATTCTGAGCGCATTCCTCGCACTGTTTTCACCAGAATACCGACGGCGCACTCTGCTCAATTCAATCTATCTATTCGTATCAATCATCGGCCTCTGGGCGGGATCGGTTTACGTTCCAGCCTCTGTCAGCGCGCTTGCCGCTAAAACCGGCTTCACTGAACCGCAGGGCGTGCGGTTGGCTTCTTTCGGAACGATGCTGCTGGCAATGGGAACAATTATCGGCTGTCTCATGCTGCCAATCCTGGCTGAGAAGTTTGGACGACGGTGGACGCTGGCGATCTATTTCGCGTTGATGACGATCTTTATTTCGCTTGGGTTTGGTTACGTTTTTTATCTCCAGACCAACGCACTAATTTGGTTCATGATCTGTCTGTTCTGGCTGGGCGTTGGCGGCGCGAATTTCGCTATGTACACGCTGTGGCTCCCGGAGCAATATCGCACCGAATGCCGCGCCAGCGCGTTTGCTTTTGCGACGTCAATCGGACGATTTGCCGGCGCAGGAATCACGTTTCTGGTCGGCGCAGGCGTCTCGTACTATCACACGATTGGAACACCGGTGGCGCTGACCTCAATTGCGTTCATTATCGGACTATTGCTCTTGCCATTTGGAAAGGAAACAAAAGGTGAGCCATTGCCTGCGTGAATAAATCGCGCGAGCGAAGGGACCTGCGATTTGCGACTTTCGTTCCAGCAAACGCAATCACAGACTAAAGTCTGTGCCACCAAAAAAGGAAAAGCCCAGAGATGCTCATGAAGTGAGCATCTCTGGGCAATTAATGGCGGAGCCGACGGGACTCGAACCCGCGACCTCCGACGTGACAGGCCGGCGTTCTAACCAACTGAACTACGACTCCGCGCTTTCAGATCTCAATTTTGAGATCTGAGATCTCAGAATGGTGGGCGCGGAGGGACTCGAACCCCCAACCTCTTCCTTGTAAGGGAAGCCGTCTACCATTGACATACGTGCCCGTTTTCAAAAATCAAATGGAACTTACTGCGTCACGACGAAGTGTCATCGTAAGGAAAAGC
>JBKPPE010000309.1:0-5418 GCA_046733375.1 Acidobacteriota bacterium
CGCCCTGTTCGCTCACTTCAGGCTTCTCTTCACCGTTGTAGTCGTCAAAGACTGAATAGCTCACGCCGTTAACCGTGAAATTAATCTCCGTCATATCGACGCGCGCGCGAAAATAATGTGAGTACTCAAATTGCTGCTGCGTGTTCGCGCGATCCTTCGGAAACTCAAGCTCGATTTTCCCCGCCATTCCAAACCGATACTGCAAGTAACCTTTCTCGTTTGTGAGATCTTTCGAAGCGCACACCGATACGATCTTTGCGGGCTGTCGTAGCACGCAACTGAAGATGACGCGTTCATCGGTTGCGCACAAGCTTTTAGTTGGCGGCTTGGCTGCCTGCGTCGAGTTCCTGCGCGCAGAAAATAAACAAGCCGTAAGAGCGAGAATTGCTAAGACAAAAAGTGTTACGCGTCGGGTTCGGGATTTCATATCTCCACTCCCTATTGCTTCTGATCTGTAATCACAACCACGTCGCTGGTGATGCTGCCGCTTGCATACGCCAGCCACTTGCCGTCGCGTGACCAGCCGAACGAAAAAATCGGATTCACGCTCCAATGGGTCAACTGTCTCGGTGCGCTGCCGTCCAGCGGCTGGACCCAAATGTTGCCGACGCCTTGTTGTCTTGCCGCGTAGGCCAAACCGCTTCCGTCGGGCATCCAGCGAAGGCGGCCATAATAGGCCGGAAAGTCGTGGATCGGTTTTGGTTCACCGCCACTGGCGTCAATCAGCGCGATCTGGTTCTTAGCGGCCGGCTGCGGTCGATAACCGCAGGCGATCGTCTTGCCATCAGGTGAGACGTTCGGATCGAACGTGGGCTGGTCCACGAAACGTGTTGGCTGACCGTCATTGATGCTCACGCGAAACAAATTCGGCGGACTGAGTGCTCGATAGATGACGGCTTGGCCGTCAGTAGTGAAGGTCGGTTGTTTGTCACTTGTTCCGTGCGTCAGTTCAATCGGGTTTCGGCCGTCGATGTCCATTCGCCAAAGGTGTTCATGATTGTTCCGATTGGAAAGAAAGACGATGTAGCGGCCATCAGGTGAAACAACCGGCTGTTCGTTGAAACCGGCGTGCGAAGTCAATTGTTTGGGAGATCCGACATTCGGATCGGTGATCCAAATATTCTGTTCCCCGTTAATCCACGATGTGTAGACCAACCGTCCATCCGGCGTCCACGCGACTCCGTTCAATCCATCATAGCTCGTCGACGTAAGCTGCTTTGGATGTTCAAGATCGGCAGTCGACGCTAACCAGATGTTGGCCTTCTTCTCAGATTGAATCGTAACGATGGTCCGCGCATCGGCGGTAACGCTGACATCCCGATAGTCAGTTAAGTCGTTAGTGATGCGACGCGCGTCACCCTTTGGATAAGGCACGATCCAGATTTGCTGCTCAGAGCTGGCCTCTGACTCGATGATTGTTGCGAGCAGCCCGCTGCCATCCGGCAACCATTCTATCCGGCCGAGCGCGGGCCACTGGCTGGTTGTAATTTGTACCTGCGCGCCATCCGTCGTTCGATAACCATAAATAGTCTGATTCCACTGCGTCGAATTGATGCTGACGGGCGCGGCAATTATGTTGCCATCCGGCGACCATGCCGGCGGCAGCACCCCGTTCGGACCGATCCTGACCGCATCGCTCTGACGCGTCGTCACCAAAACGCGTTCGTCCGTTCCATTAATATTCGCGATGACGATCGAGGCTTGCCCGGGGCTGAATCTCAGGAAGGCCATCTGCCGATTGTCAGGTGAAAAAGTCACGGGAGAATCTACATCTTCTATAAGTTTGTCGGACGCACCGCCCAGAGTCGGCACCTGATAAAGCATTCCCAGCAGATTCTGTTTCTGGCTGACGTAGAAAACATAATTGCCATCACGAGTGAAAGTCAGACCGTAAATATCCGTCTGCTCGGGCGGCACAATCTGCAATCCAGTTCCAGTGGCTAGTTGCCTAAGCCAGACGCTCTGCTGACCCGAATCGTTGAGTACATAAGCGACGTACTTTCCATCGGGTGAGATTGCGGCTTTGACGGCCTTGCCGGTGGTGGTGAACTTCGTCAGCTTCACTGATTCGAAGGGGGGATGACTGCGCAACCGAAGGAATATCGCAACAACCGCAACGGCGATCGCGGTCAATGCAAGCCCAAACCAAAGCCAACGAAGCGACGAACGCGGCGGGATCGCTGCGGGCAATTCGCGCACAACTTGTGGAGTGACATCGATGACCTTCGCGGCCAACACGCTCGGTTCAGGCGGTTCTGGCTCGTCCTCTACTTCATAGCTGACGCTGGTGCGCGTTTTTTCCTGAATGACAATGACGTCGGCGGCGCCATTGCCGCCTTTTTTCACTTGCGCGGTAAAACGATAGCCGCGCCGCGGAATCGTCTCGATGTAGTCGCCACCCAGAGCCTTGCGCAGCGTGTAGATGTTCTGCGTCAGGTTTGCTTCTTCGACAAAGCTATCCGGCCACAACGCCTGCATCAGGTCGTCTTTTTCGACGACATCGCCATTGCTTTCAATCAGCAACAGAAGGGTTTCGACGGCCTTGGCCTTGAGCGGCACGACTTCGCCATCGCGCAATAATTGGCGATTTACGGTGTCGATCGAGAAGGGGCCGAATTCGAAAATTCGCTTGTTTTGCTTGCTCATCCGCGAGTTGAGAAGTGGTTGAGAAACAATTGAGCGCCGGTTTAGGACTTTTACCGCCACCAGACGCGATCATCCGCGCCGTTCGCGAAGCGCATTCTAAATCAGAGCCTTTGGGCGAACAATATCCTCAAAAACAAGGAGAAGACTAATGAGAAAGATATTCACGATTTTTAGCGTGGTGGCCGTGGTGGGGATGGCGCTGGCGACTAAACCGGCTTCACTCAAGACCAACGCGCAAACGGGCAATGCCCACAGCAAAGTCGCGGTTACCGAGGAGTTCGAGTTTCCAAACGACTGCACCGGCGAATTGATGGATGTATCCGACACGACCGTCGTGACATGTCACGACCAACTGCGGGCGGACGGAACTTTCAATGAGAAGTGTGAAATCCGCCAGGACGTCACGGCCGTCGGCGAGACGACGGGAATTACCTGGCACGGCACAGCGACCTTCAAGGACGAGTTCATTGCCACGGATGACTGCAACTTTAGCTTCACCAATCTCGGCACTGTCAGGCTAATCAGCAACGGTAATGCTCCGAACCTCATCCTCAGTTTCGACGATCTCGTGCGCATGGAGGACTGCGTGTTGACGGCAGACGATCATATTTTTTCGTTCGATTGTCGCGGCCTGGGGAAACCGTAATCCATTGACGCGCCTTCGCTCCGGCACGTTCAAGCTCATCTCGCAATATGAAAAGGAAGGCAGCGGTAACTATCGAGACCGAACGCTTGTGGGTGATTCAGCGCTCGCGCGGGTCCGTCGAATCGTGGTGCGCCGTGTGTGCCGCACAAGTGGATATGGTCGGTGTGCAGGAAGCGGCCACGATTGTCGGGGCGAGCGAGCGCGAAATTTTTCAACTAAGCGAAGCGGGAGCAATTCACTTTGCAGAAACAGCGGAGGGAAGGGCGCTGTTCTGCGTCTCTTCACTTCTGAAACTCAGAAACAAGAACGTGCGGGCGCTGGCACGCTCGACGAACAGACTCTAAAAAGGACTTAGCGAGACGCGGAATCCGAAAGCCCACGCCCTCAGCAAGGACTGCTACACGTCACGTCGCTTTGAATCGCGCAATCTCTCCCGGCTTGCGCAGCATCTTGTTCACTTCGCCCAGGTGCATTTCCTCTTCCGAGATCATCTTGCGCGCGTACTCTTCCAAAAACACCGAACGATCGCGGACGAGGTCAAGCAAACTCTTGTAAAGTGCAAGTCCCGACTTTTCCGCTTCCATCGATTCAAGCAGGATATCGTTAATCGAATGCTGTTCGGTTTCGAGCAACGCGCCAATCTTCAATGAAGGATGTTCACCGAAGTGCGTGACCATTTCCCCGGCTTCGTTGGCGTGCGTCAAGCAAGTCGTCGCTTCACCACGCAACCAACTGACGATCGGAATGCGGTTGTGACCGAAAATCATCAACGAATAATGCGTATAACGAACAACACCGGCCAATTCAGTCTCGAGGATTTCATTCAGAAGATCGACTACGGCTGTCTTATCAAGGTCTTGTTGTGCCATCACTGTCTCCTAAGAGTGTTTTTGTGCGCAATGCTTTCTTGGTTATTGCCCATTACTGCCAACTCGGTGTCGAACGAGTGTTCGGACGGAAAAGTGTACGTGACGTTGTAGCGCGGTGGTTCGGACTCAAGGAACGGTCTCCCATCAGTTTGCAGCCACGCGTGCCCTTTCAAAACGCCACCTGCTTCTTTTTTCACACCGAAAACGATTGTGGTCGGAATTCCATTCAACGCAAGAAAACGATGCAAAATCGTTGCGCGCTTCCAACACTTCGGTGTGAACATCAGCTGGTCGAGGGCCAACAACGCGTCGATCGCCGAAGCCAATTCGTTCACGTCGATGTCGCCGTTTGAGGTCGACCGTATATCGGTTGCGACAAGGCGTAGCGCGCGCGGCAGCGTGAGGACTTTGACGAGTCCCGACAGAATCACGACCCACGTCGCCATGCGCACGAGCAACCACACGCGCGCCGGGCGGCGCACAGTCAGGCGGATGGCTGGGGCAACCAGGCGAAACATCGGCAGGATTCTATGTCACCTCGCGGTGGTGAGGCTATCGGCAGTGCCTACTTTTGCGTTCCCTTGCGGTCTTTGCGACTCGGCGTGAGACTTATCCGTTGGAAAGCGGGCGGTTCACGCAAAGACGCAAAGGCGCAAAGGATCGTCAAGCGAAATCACGTCATCACCAGGCCATCGGATGCCGTACGTAACGGCGGTGGCCCGTGATACGCTGAGCGCAAATGGCAGAGTTCGCAAATCGCCGGCCGACGAAACTCGTCACGATCTTCTGTGACGGCTCGAGCCTTGGCAACGGCCGTGATGCGGCGCGCGCGGCGGCCGTCGCATTGCTCGGCTTCAAAGGATTCTGGCGTGCATTCGGAACTTACCTCGGGCAGGCCACCAATCAACAGGCGGAAATCGCCGCGGCAGCGCTGGGCCTGGAGGCTTTGAAAGAACCTTGCCGCGTGCGTGTGCACACTGATTCAAAATACGTCGTCGAAACGATGAGTGGCCGCTTTCGCCGCAAAGCGAATCACGATTGGTGGAAACGCCTGGATACAGCTGCCGAGCGTCATCAGGTCGAATGGCGTTGGGCGCAAGGCCACGTGGGCCATGTAATTCAGGAAGCCGCCGACAAAGCCGCGCGCAAAATCGCCGCGCTCGGCCATGTCGAACCGACCGTGCTGCAGGATGCTGTCGACAAGATCGGGGTGATCGAGCCGGAAGAGGCGGATGGCGATGCGGCGCTGTTCTGAAG
>JBKPPE010000310.1:0-7503 GCA_046733375.1 Acidobacteriota bacterium
CGTGAAATCGGAACGTGCGGTCGCTCGGGCGGAAAAGCTCGCCGCCGTCGGCCGTCTGGCGGCCGGCGTGGTGCACGAAATCAATAATCCGCTGGCAACGATCGCTGCCTGCGCTGAGTCGCTCGAGCAAAGAATTGCGGAAGGGGCATTTAGCGAATCCTCTGACGTGGAAGATTTGAAGGAGTATCTGGGCCTAATTCGAGACGAAGCGTTCCGGTGCAAGCAGATCACGAATGGCTTGCTTGATTTCAGCCGTCTACGAGCCGGCAATCGTGTGCCGGTCAACCTCGGGGACACGGTAAAAATGACGGCGAGACTCGTCACTCACCAACAGCGCGGTGACAACATTCAAATAGAAATCGAAACCGTGAACGATCTTCCAAGGATTCTCGGTGACGAAGGCCAACTTCAACAAGCGATCGTGGCTTTGGCGACAAATGCCATTGATGCGATGCCCGAAGGTGGAACGCTCACGCTGCGCGCAGGCCGCTCGGGTCCGAATGTGATCGTAGAAATTAAAGACACCGGCATCGGAATTCCGCAGGAGAACCTCACTAAAATCTTCGATCCGTTCTTCACCACGAAAGATATCGGCCGGGGAACAGGACTCGGCCTGGCAGTCTGTTATGGTATTGTATCCGAGCACGGTGGCCGGCTTGATGTGCGGTCCGCCGTCGGGGTCGGCACAACCTTCACCATCTCGCTACCCAAAGCGAGCGATATGTAGGACAGGCTGCTAGCCTGTCCGATTCACCGACTAAAACAGGCTGGCAGCCTGTTCTACAAAGTGCGGAGTCGGGAAACATGAACGACCAACGCGACGCAAGATTACTGATAGCTGAAGACGAGGCGAACCTGCGCCTGGTTTTGCAGAAAGAATTGCAGCGACTTGGTTATCGTGTGCACGTTGCGCCGGATGGTGAAGCTGCGCTCCGGAAGTTGGAAGAGAGCAACGTCGATGTGCTGCTCTGTGACATCAACATGCCGCGCATGGATGGCATGGAGTTGCTGCGGCGCGTGCACGAACGACCGAATCCCCCGGAAGTGATTATGCTGACCGGGCAAGGCACTATCGAAACGGCCGTGGAGGCAATGCGGAGCGGCGCCTACGACTATCTGACGAAGCCGTACAGCATCACTGAGCTCGACGTGCGTGTGCGCCAGGCCGCCGAAAAGCGCAGCCTGCGTGTCGACAATCAACGTCTACGCGCGCAGATCGAACGTAAATCGACTCTGCCCGATATCATCGGTGATTCCAAAGCGATGACTGAAGCGATTCGTTTGGTCGAACGCGTCGCTCCGTCCGATGCGTCGGTTCTGATCACGGGAGAGTCCGGCACCGGCAAAGAGTTGATTGCGCAAGCAATTCACCGCTTGTCGAATCGTGCGGGCGGCTCGTTCATCGACTTGAACTGCGCAGCATTTCAGGAATCGCTGCTTGAATCCGAGTTGTTCGGCTACGAAGCGGGCGCATTTTCCGGCGCGAAAGCGCGAAAACTCGGCTTGTTCGAATTGGCTGACGGCGGCACGTTGTTCCTCGACGAAGTGACCGAGTTGCCCGCCGCGTTGCAGGCGAAACTGTTGCGTGCGATTGAAACGCGAACATTTTTCCGTGTCGGCGGAGTCCGCAAGGTCGAAGTAAACGTGCGCATCGTCGCCGCGACCAATCGCAACCTGGATTCAGTCATCAACAACGGATCGTTCCGCGCCGATCTTCTGTATCGCATCAACAGTTTTGAGATTCACCTGTCGCCGCTGCGCGAACGGCCCGAAGACATCAATCCGCTGACCGAATACATTTTGAAGCAGCTTGCCGGAGCGAACGCACCTGAAGTTGTGCCGGAAGTTATGGACAAATTGCGCGAGTACAATTGGCCCGGCAACGTGCGCCAGCTTCGCAACTGTTTAGAGCGCGCGGTGCTGCTCGCGAATGATGGGCGCGTAACGATCAATGAACTGCCACCAGAAGTCGCCGGCCGGACTAACGGTGCGATGCCTTTCGTTTCAGTAGCTCCCGGTTCCTCGCCGGAAACAGGTATAACGGCCGCTCCGGCCGCTTTGCGCGACGTGGAAAAGCAGCAAATCATCGCCGCGCTCGAACAGACCGGTTGGCATCGCGGAAAGACGGCGGCTTTGCTCGGCATCTCACCATCGACGCTGTACCGGCGCCTGCGGGATTACAATTTGGAAGGGAAACTGAGGTAAAACTCCGGTTTTTCTGTGAATCAATTCGAGACCGCGAAGACATCGTCTTTCGCGGTCTTCGTTTTTTTGCGTCTCCGCAATGTTTTATGCGGCCGTTTCTTGCTTTGATCCCGCCGCCATCCTAATATCGCCCAGCCCGAAAAGGATTTTATCCACGAGGTTCTGCGGATAGCTCGCCCATGATCCGACAGGAGCCAACTTCTCTTTCTCAGTCAAAGGAGCATCATGCGCAACAAATTGCCCTCCCTTCCGAAATTGTCTTTTCTTCTGACTTTCATCCTGTCTGTTTGTTTCAGCGCATTCGCGCAATCGCAAGCGAACAGCGGCAACATTGAAGGCCGCGTAGTGGATCCAAACGGGGCTATCGTCGCTGGAGCGACCGTTACCGCGACCAACCAGCAAACGGGTCTCGAGAAATCTGCGACCACGAAAGATGACGGCACTTTCAGCATCATCCTTTTGCCTCCGGGCGTGTACAGCGTGGTGATAAGCGCGCCAGGGTTTTCGTCAGCCGAAGTCAAGGATGTGACCGTCACGGTTGGCAGTCACGCGCCCGTGGATGTTGCTTTGTCGGTCGGGAGCACGACCGCCACCGTTACCATCACTGAGCCAGTGCCACTCGTGGAAACGACACGCACTTCCGTCGCTACTACTATCAATCAGACATCGATAGAGAACTTACCGATTAACGGTCGCAACTTTCAGGACTTCGCGACGCTTTCGCCTGGGGTCGTGCGCGATCCGCGCGGCGGCGATCTCTCGGTGGGCGGCCAACGGGGCACTTTCAACAGCCTTCAGGTCGACGGCGTGGACAACAACAACACTTTTTTTGGCCAGGCCTTTGGTCGTGGCGGCGTGCGACCGCCGTATCAGTTTTCAGAGGAATCCGTGCAGGAATTTCAAGTGAATCAGAACGGCTTTTCGGCGGAGTTCGGACGCGCCGGCGGTGCCGTGATCAATGTCGTGACTAAATCCGGCACGAACGAATTTCACGGTGGCGCATTCGAATATTTTCGCGACGAGGCCCTCAACGCTAACGATCCTATCGCGAAGGCGAACCAGTCCCGGGCCGGTCAGCCAAACCGGCGTGCGAAACTTCAGATCAATCAATTCGGTGGCCGGCTTGGCGGTCCGATCTCAAAGAACCGCGCCTTTTTCTTTTTCACTTACGACGGTCAACGCGCGAGCGTGCCGCAAGTAATGGATGTGCCCAACATCAACGCCGCGCCGCTTGCCGCGCGTAACGTTTTGTTGCCGAAGATTCACGTTTACGAAATTGGGCGCAAGCAGGATGTGTTTCTCGGCAAGAGCGACATTAAGCTGAACGATCGTAACCAGCTGGTGCTTCGCTACAACCGCCAAAATTTCAACGGCAGGAACAATGAAAACAACGGCCCGTTGAGCGCGGAGGAGCATTCCGGAGACAGTCGCGTAAAAAGCGATACCTTTTCAACTACGCTGAGCTCGACGTTGACCTCTAATCTGGTCAACGAGCTGCGCGTGCAGTTGGCCCGCGATAAGGAGCCCGGCCTGGCGAACAGTGACGCATCGGAAGCCGTCATCGGCACAGTTGTAAGTGGTTCATCCGGCACGAGCCTCAGCATTGGACGCAACAACTTCAGTCCGCGCGAGACCACCATTAAACGAATTCAGTTCATCGATAACGTTTCTTACTTGCATGGCCGAAGCAACTGGAAATTTGGCCTCGACTTTAACTTCGACCGCATCTTTAACTTCTTCCCTGGAGTCTTCACCGGCACGTACACGTTTTCGAATTACACCAACTTTGGAAACAACGCGCCGACTTCCTTCACGCAGAATTTTCCGGGCGCCGGCACAACTGGCGGCACCACGCACCCGAACCTCTCCGAGTACGCGTTCTACGGACAGGATGACCTGCGGGTGAATTCGAAACTCACTCTCAACATGGGTTTGCGTTATGACTATGAGGGAATGGCTTGTTCGCCGACCAAGAATCCGGATACGCTGCTCGCGTCATTTAATATCGACACCAGCACCTGTCCGAAGGACAAAAACAATTTTGCGCCGCGATTTGGTTTGAGTTATGCGTTTGATGAGCGGACGGTGTTGCGCGCCGGCTTCGGCATCTTCTACAACCGCACGCCGGCGATCGTGGTGGGCACCGCGCATTCGCAGAACGGAATTCAAGTAACCGGCATCAATATCACTTGCGCCACCCCGCCGCCGGGGGTCACATGTCCAACATATCCGGCGATCTTTTCAGCGCCGCCGGCCGCATCACCGGCAAACCCAAACCTGTTTGTGTTCGCGCACGATTACGTACAACCGTACGTTGAGCAGGGCAGGGTCGGCTTCGAGCGCCAGTTATCGAAGAATCTCAGTTTCTCGGCGACCTATCTTTACTATCACGGGCTGCACCTAACGCGGACTCGTGACATTAACCTACAGGCTCCAGTGTCATTCCCGGTTACAAAGGACGGAGTCACCTACACTTTCCTGCGCTTTCCCAGTCAACGCCTGACGAATCTTGCACGTCCTACCGGCCAGCAGTACAACCGTATCAGCATTTTCGAGAGCGCGTCGCGATCGCTTTACAACGGGATCGCATTCCAACTCACGCAGCGATTTACGCGCGGCTTCCAATTCATTGCCGCCTACACGTACTCGAAAGCCAAAGACGAGCGGCCCGATCAGACAATCGTGGTGGTTGGGGCTGACGATGCGAAAATCGTCGAGAACCAATTCAGTCCGGGAGCTGACTACGGCATCTCTGATACCGACATCCCGCACCGGTTTGTGTTTAGTCCAGTCTACGAATGGCACACCATCAAGTGGAGTGAGAATCCGGTGCTGCGCGCGCTGTTTAGCAATTACACGATCTCTTCGATCATGCAGTTCCAGTCGGGCACGCCGTATTCAGCGCTCGTGAGCGGCGATCCGAACAACGATGGCAATCGGGCGACGGACCGCTTGCCCGGGACAGTGCGTAACCAATTTCGCACACCCGCCATCTATCAATTCGATGCGCGACTTACTCGTTCAATTCCTATCCATGAGAACATTCGAGTGCGTTTAATTCTCGAAGCCTTCAACGTCTTTAATCGCGCTAACGTCGCGACTGTGAACAATACGTTCTATGCATTTTCATTCACCGGCACACCGGCGGTGCCCACACTAACCGCGCCAAGTGCAATAACGGCATTCGGCACACCGCGCACGTTCGGCTCGCCCGCGTCAGGCACGACGACGTTTGCGACGCCCCGGCAAATCCAATTGGCAGTTAAGTTCGATTTCTGAATGAAGAAAAGTGATGAGTAATGAGTAGGGGTGAGTATGAGAGGATCAGATACCACTCATGACTCATCACTCTTACTCATCTTGCTTTTCAGGAGCTTCCGATCAACTTTGCCGCGATCGTTCTTCGGAAGCGATGCTACGAATTCAATCCAGCGCGGATACTTGTAAAGCGCCAGCTTAGTTTTTACGAACTCCTTGATTTCGGTCGCGAGTTCGTCTGACGTCACTTGTGCTTCTCGAACGACGATGAAAGCTTTTGGTTTTATCAGTCGATCGGCGTCCTCCTGGCCCACGACGGCGCACTCCATTACCGCTTCGTGTTGTAGCAGGCAATTTTCAATTTCCGCCGGCGCCACGAAGATCCCGCCGACTTTCAGCATGTCATCCGTACGGCCGTGGTACCAGTAGTAACCGTCCGCGTCGACGTGAAACTGATCCCCGGTCGTGCACCAGTCGCCCGCAAACGTTTCCTTGGATTTTTCGTGCGCGTTCCAGTAACACAACGCGGCTGAATCACCCTTGATCTTCAGCGTGCCCATTTCGCCGGTGGCGACTTCGTTTCCTTCGGCATCAACTATCTTCGCTTCGTAGCCTTCGACAATGCGGCCGAGACTGCCGGGCTTCACATCTCCGGGCCGGTTCGTAAGGTAGATGTGAAACATCTCGGCTGAGCCGATGCCATCGCAAATCTCAACCTCGAAGGTCTGCTGCCAACGATGGTACAACTCCACCGGCAGCGCCTCACCGGCTGAATAGCAAAATCGGATACTTGAAAGATCGTGCGATGCCGCGTCATCTGCATTCAGCATCGCATTAATCATAGTCGGCACAGTCGTGAGGATTGTCGGACGGTATCGATCGATCACTTCGAACAACTTTTCCGGCGTCGAGCGTTCGGCAAACAAAGCGGTCGCGCCGCCGACGGCAAACGGAAACAGCAGATTCGTCCCCGTCGCGTAACCGAAGAAAAGTTTCGGCACTGAGACCGTAAGATCGTTTTCATTCACGCCCATTGTGCGCTTCGCGAAAACTTCGGTGTTGTAAGGCAGGTCGTGTTGCAGATGTACGGCGCCTTTTGGATGGCCCGTCGATCCCGACGTGAACAGCCAGATGGCAATGTCGTCGCGATGGGTGTCCGCGGGCGTGCACTCTGCAACTTGGGAGTTCACGATCTCGTCGAAAGCCAGTCGTGTGCGGCCGAGAGCCTGCTTCTTAAACTGACCGCGTTGGGGTTCCCTCCCCGCACGCGGGGAGGGATTAAGGGTAGCGTTAGCGGATTCGCTTAACCTCTCCCCTGACCCCTCTCCGCGAAGCGGAGAGGAGAGAATCTCTTGCCCTATCTCGTTAGCGCGGCCCACGACTACCGTGCAGCGAAGATATCCAGCGTCGGCCGCTGCCTCTGCGAACCCCCCACAGATCGATTCATGCACGACGGCCACTTTGGCCCGGGTGTATTCCAGGTAATATCGGTAATCGTCCGCCGGCAGCAGCGGATTCACCATTGTGATTACGGCGCCGATACGCGCCGCGCCGAACCACGTCCAGACAAACTCGGGACAATCCGGCAAAACCATCAGCACGCGATCTTCCGTCTCGACGCCGAGTTCCCGCAGCGCATTGCCCGCACGGTTCGACATCCTCGCCGCCTCACGGTACGTGTAAGTTTGATCTTTAAAGTAGAGACAAAGTTTGTTGTCGCGGCCTTCCTCTACGTTGTGGTAGAGGAAGTAATCGGCCATGTTGAAGCGTTCGGGAAATTCGACGGGCATGGAAGATGGGCAGTTACGTTTTGGCGAACGGGCATCCCGTGTCGCCATGTTTGCTGCTGAGATACGTGCGTGCTTCCCACAACTCGGGAAAGAATTTGCTGTCGAGCGTCTTCTTCAAATACCCGACACCTTCGGAGCCGCCGGTGCCCGTCTTCGTCCCAACCATGCGCTCGACCATTTTGATGTGATGCGACCGCCACAGCGCGAAGTGCTCGTCGTGCTCCAGCAGCGCTTCAGCCAGTTGATATTC
>JBKPPE010000311.1:0-3314 GCA_046733375.1 Acidobacteriota bacterium
TGGTTAAATAGTGCGCGGCGGCTTTTGTCTCTTCAGCCGCGTCAGCAACCGCCGCCGCAAGTCCGACTCGTCGCATCACCGCAACGTCACCAAGATCGTCTCCGATGTAGCACGATTCATCCGCGCTCACATTCGCTTCACTGAGTATCTCTTCGAGGGCGACAATCTTGTCCTTCGCGTACTGATGCACGTACTTCATCTTCAGTTCATGCGCGCGGCGCTCGACTGAACTTGACGCGCGACCGGAGATTATTCCGCTTTGGTAACCAGCGCGATGCCACACGGAAATTCCCTGCCCGTCGCGCGCGTGAAAAGCCTTCTCCTCATCGCCATCGGGCGTCAACCAGAGACGAGCGTCGGTCATCACGCCGTCACAATCCATCAGTAACAACTTAACGCGCCGCGCACGTTCAAGGATTTCGGGTTCGAGTTTCAAGTTTCAGGTTTCAAGTTTCAAGTTCGCGGCTCGTTGGTTTCGGAATGGCCGAACCTCTTGCTAAGTGTCGGACCACTATTATGACCGCTTTTTGCGTTCTAACTTGAAACTTGAAACCTGAAACTTGAAACTCTGTTTTCTATTTCACTTCGAACAATTCAATCGCATTTAGTTTCCATGCGCCGTTAACGCGCGCCAGCATGAAAACTGCCGTACCGGAATGGTCGACGCCCAGCTGTCGTGTCTGCATGGAAACATCAACGGCCATCTGGTTCGCGCCGAGCGCTTCGGTGCGCAATACACGCGTCTCCCACAATTCCGGCTGCGTGCCGACCACCTGCTGAACAAATCTTTTCAGTTCGCCCGGGACGACCATCGGCATGATGTCAGCCTGGCGACCGGTGCGAATCGCCGTATCGAGTTGCGCAATGAAAGCCTTGACTGCTTCCTCGATCGCCGGCGTCGCCGCCGCCGCTGCCTCTGCGCGAATTCGAGCGGCGTGCGCGTTCAGGCTCGCGGCGTACTCGGCATCAGCGCGGGCTGCGTCGCCGAAAAGGCGCACCGCTTCTTTCGCCTGTCCACGACGAAGTGCGATTTCCCCCAATCCGATCGCCGTCCAGGCAAGGGTCGAAGGCGTCGGCAAACGATTCTCAGCCAACTGCTTGAATTCGCGTTCAGCCTCATCGAGTCTGTTTTGCGCAAGCAGAGCGCGCGCGAACAGGACACGCGCTTCCTGCATTTCCGGCGCGATCCCCACTAATTGCTTCGTCAACGATTCGGCCTTGGCATAATCCTGCGTGCCGAACAAACGCATCGCCTCGGCTAACGATGCTGAGACTTCGATTGGGCGCGGGGCGATGTCATTTGTGTAATCAAGTTGCGGGTACAGTTTTTCCGGATCGACTTCGACACGGGCCAGTGGGGTCGCACCTGAAAATGACACTTGCGCAAAGTCGTGCGCGGGAATAGTGCCTTGAGTAGTCAATCTCTGTCCGGTACTGGTTACACCCGCCACGCTCACTTTCGCATCGAACGAACCGAGATTGCGGAGTGCTGCGGTCCACTGTCCTCCCTGCTGTTGGGGTAAACCAATCAGCAAGTCCATGTCCGTCGACTGATCCAGTTCCGAGTCAAGAATACTCTTCACGGTCGCTCCGCCCCGTTCGCTCAATGCGGTTCGCAAACGCGCGAGTGTAAAACCTTCGATCTCTTTTTGCGAAGCTGCTAACACGTCGCGGATTACCGTCAGAAACGCTTCGCGACCCATCAGGTTTGCCGCCAGTCGCCAAACCATCGCACCTTTGTTGCCGACAGAATTGAAGTACGTCGGATCCAACGCAGTCGTCCGGGCCAGCGGAGCGTCGCGCTTCGCAATCGATGCGTATGCCAGTCGTTGGCGTACGCGTTCTTCGTTCGCAGCGTCGCCGCCGAATTCCTTTTCAATGAAAAGCGTTGCGGCGTATCGTGCCAAGCCTTCGCGAAGGACGCCGTAGCCTTCCCCACGGACGGCGCTGTTGGCGCCGATCCAAATTCGCGCAACGGCCTCGGCAATTCCCAGCGCTGTAATTGAGTCAACTTTCTTGCGACGCAGCGCGCCTTCGCTCAAAAGGATGGCCCCCGCATCGTCAAAGCCCGCGCCACGTCTGACCGCGATGAGCCGGATTGGCAACTCAGGCGCAGCGCCGAACAGGCTCGCATAGAACGTGCGCGCGTTTGCCGTGAGCGCCATCAAGTTTTGCGCTTGCTTTCGCTCTTCGTCGCCGGAGCCCTTCGGAATAAGCGTGACGATGCCCGCCGTATTCGCTCCTCCATCCACACGGTCCCAGTCGCCGACGACAAAGAACGGCTGAGCGTTCAGCGTCTGCTCAAAGACGCTGTTGCCGCCAGCGCTTTTTTCGACGCCTGATGAGATTGCCGTCGCATTGTTAATGGTCAAACGAAAAGGCGCGTAGTCGGGGCCGCGCACGGCGAAGGCTGTGTTGGGCGCTGGATACCACATCGCCGAAGGAAGGAATTGCGACCCAACCGGAGAGATCGCCGCGGTGCCGGCATTGTCTTCGACAGGCAGGCGATATTCGACGGTGACAGAGAGTGCATCATTGGCCGCGACCGTGCTCGGTAAATTGATTAGGATTCGTTGTCCACCGCCGCGCGGTTCGGGCAGCATCCGATACCCGGCGGTCGCGCTGCCGATTGTGACGTTCTTGATCTCTGCTTTCGCATTGATACGTAACGTCAACGTCGATCCTGCGCCGCGTCCAACATTGCGCACGTTGAGCGTGGCGCGTGCATTCAGGGCCCGTTCGGTATTCAGGTTTGCGACGGTGATGTCAAAATTCGTCACTTGCCACGCGGCGCGCGCTTCATCCTGCGCGGGAGTATCGAAGGAAACGAACAAAGCGAGCACAAGAGCGATGAGGAATTTGCCATTTGCAATTTTCATTTTTCAGTTTTCATTTTCGTTTGCCGTACCAGGGTATGGATGTCCCTTAAACTTTCGAGCAGCGGTCCCATGCGGTCGAGTGGCAACATGTTCGGTCCATCGGACGGTGCGCGTTCGGGGGCTTCGTGCACTTCCATGAAGACTGCGTCGACGCCGCAAGCGACACCGGCGCGCGCAAGCGGTTCGATGTACTGCGGCAAACCGCCAGTTGCATCGCCTTTGCCGCCCGGCAATTGCAACGAGTGCGTCACATCGAAGACTACCGGCACGCCGAACTTGCTCATGATCGGAAACGATCGCATGTCCACAACCAGATTGTTATAGCCAAAGCTCACCCCGCGCTCAGTGATCATTATGCGTTCGCTGCCGGCGCCGCGAGCTTTTTCAACAATGTTCCGCGCATCTTCCGGGGCCAGAAACTGCCCCTTCTTGATG
>JBKPPE010000312.1:0-11713 GCA_046733375.1 Acidobacteriota bacterium
GGCTACGACCGTGCTGAGACTCATTAGAAAAAAGGCGAAGCGATGTTTGCGAATGTGAATCATAACAGTGAATTAGATGCGGGCTAACGCGCAGCGGACTTGCAATATTAACACGGTCGTTCGGTTGAGGGGCACGGGCGTCTCGCCCGTGAACCACGCGCAGGATGCCCCTACCACAAACATGATCGCACGGTCGGCTAACGCTCGCGCGTCGTCAATTGCTATCCTTTCCCATCCATGACGAGTGATTCGCAAGCCACGCAGATATTGCCACGAGACTCGCGCGTGAGTATCTCTTCGGGCGATGTTCTGCGCGGACGTTATCGCCTGGATTCGCAGATCGGTCGCGGCGGCATGGGGGTCGTGTATCGCGCGACGGATCTGGAGCTGCACCGTCGCGTCGCCGTCAAAGTCATTTCTGAGAATTCTTCCGGCGATGCGCGCGAACGCCTGATTCGAGAAGCCCGTGCGGCTGCCGCATTGAATCATCCACACATCGTTTCGGTTTACGACGTGGGCGAGGCCAACGGCTTGCCGTTTTTCGTGATGGAGCTAGTCGAAGGCCCCAGCCTCAGCAGCACTCCGCCGACTGGGCTCTCGCAGATCGTCGAATTCGGACTACAGATTTGTGCCGCGCTCGAGCACGCTCATGCAAACCATATCGTTCATCGCGATCTGAAACCTGACAACGTGCTGGTGTCGACGACTGGTCAATCGGTCAAGCTCGCGGACTTGGGGTTGGCCTTGCCGGGACAGAGTGCGCGCATTTCGCGTGCAGGACTCGTGCTGGGTACGCCTTCATATATGGCCCCCGAGCAGGCGCTCGGCCAGGACGTTGATGCGCGCACTGATTTGTATGCACTCGGTGTGTTGCTCTACGAGCTGACGACTGGCCGCGTGCCATTCAAAGGCAATGATCCGCTGGCAGTCGTTTCTCAGCACGTACACGCGCCTCCCGTTCCACCGCGTGTCTTGCGATCAGATGTTCCGCGCGCTCTCGAAGTCGTGATCCTGCGACTGCTCGAAAAGAATCCGGCAGCGCGCTTTCAAACTGCGACGGAAGTTGCAGCGGCGTTACGCACGTGTCTTGACGAACCTTCTCTTGAAGGTGACGCCGAGGCGGCGCCGGCTGTCGCGATTCTCGACGCGCTGTCCCGCGGTCGTTTGATTGGCCGTGCAACCGAACTGGCTGAGGCGCGCCAACTCTGGCAACGCGCGCTCGATGGTCACGGGCACACGGTTCTGTTGAGTGGCGAGCCGGGTGCCGGCAAGACGCGACTCGCGCGCGAACTCACGATTCAGGCGGCCGTTGATGGCGCGGTAGTGCTGGCTGGTGGTTGTTACGAATACGAGGCGACCACGCCGTACTTGCCGTTCGTGGAAGCGTTTCGCCGATTCGTGCGGGAAGAAAAGGATGACGAGAAACTGCGCGCGGTCCTCGGCGACGACGCACCGGAAATCGCGAAACTAGCGCCTGAGATAGAAACACGTCTGGGTCCATTTCCGGCGCGAACTGAGCTGGCGCCGCACGAAGAGCGTCTGTTGTTCTTCGATGCCGTTGTTCAAGTGCTTTCAAATCTGGCGCGCAGCAAAGGACTGTTGTTCTACGCAGACGATCTTCATTGGGCAGATCGCGGCACGCTTTGGTTGCTGACGCATCTGCTGCGTCAGATGCGTGAAGAGCGGGCGTTGATGGTCGGCTGCTATCGCGAGACTGAACTCGATCGCGCACATCCGCTTTCGCGCGCGTTGCTCGATTGGAATCGCGAACGTCTGGTTACGCGCATCACGCTGCGCCGTTTTGAAGTTACCGAGACGAACGAGCAGCTAAGCGCACTGCTGGGCGAAAGCGTCAGCGCCGAATTCGGGGAAGCGGTGCATCGCGAGACGGAAGGCAATCCATTTTTTATCGAAGAAGTACTGAAAGCTTTAATTGAACAGGGATCAGTGCGCCGCGAGAGTGGCCGTTGGAAGCGTTGCGATGTCGGCGAGCTGGTGATTCCGCAAAGCGTAAAGGAAGCAATCGGCAGTCGTCTGGATCGAGTGAGCGAGCAAACGAATGACGTGCTGCGGGTAGCGGCGGTGCTCGGCAAGACATTCAGCTTTGATGAGCTGCAAGCCGCCGCCGAGAACCTTTCCGAAGACGTGCTGCTCGATGCTTTGGATGAATCGACGACTGCGCAATTAATCAACACGAGCGGGACTGAATCGTTCACGTTTACGCACGACAAAATTCGTGAAGTGCTCTACGAGGAGCTCAATCCCATTCGCCGCCGGCGCCTGCATCGACATGCGGCGGAAGGTCTTGAGCGTCGTGGAGTCCCGTGCGAGACCGATCGTCAGGGAGTGACTTCTGCCTGCGCTGTTGAGCGGCTCGCTTATCACTACATCCACGCCGGTGATTACGAACGGGGACTGACGTATGCGAAGCAAGCAGCCGCCGCGGCTGAGAAGGTGTTCGCGTTCGACGAAGCGGTCGCCGCCTACAGTCGTGCACGCGATTGCGCCGAAGCGCTCGGTCTGATCGAAGAACAGGTCGCGCTTGAAGAAGCGATTGGCAAGACATACCTAATGCACAGCGAATCGATTGCCGCGGGTGAGCACTTCGAACGTGCCATGGCCCTGACTACTGATCGCCACGTGCGCGCGCGCCTACAAACCGAGTTGGCCGGTTCGCTGGTAACGACTGGCGATCAACGGGGCATAAACTATCTTCACGAAGCGCTTGAAGTTCTCGACCCTGAAAAGGAACCGTTAGAGACCGCCAACGCGATATCCAACGAGGCGCGATTTCATCATCTCGCGGCCCGTCATCGTCAGGCAATCGAACTGTTGAACCGCGCGGCGGAATTGGTCGCGCCCTTTGCCGCGGCGGACTCTGTCTCGACCTTCGCCGCACCGATTATTAGCCAGGTCTATACGTACCTGGCGGGTGCGTATCAACACTACGGTCTTTACGATGATTCCAACGCATGGGCCCAGCGGGCCATCGATTTTGGCGATCGGCATAACGTGTCATTTGCTCAGGCCGCCGGTATTGAGTTCCTTGCCGAGAACGCCATTCACACTGGTCATTACGCCGCATCTTTCGATAACGCGCTCCGCGAACGTGCGATTGCTGAAAGAATTCATTCGCGCGAGCGGCGCGCCTGGACCACCTTCGCCGCCGGGCTCAGCTCGTTCCTGCTGGGTGAATTTGAGCGCGCCGAACGCGAGTACGCCGAAGGCATCGCACTGGCTGAGACAATCGGCGAGCGACGTGTCCTGTTGCTCCTCAAAGCTGACTACGCGGTCTCGCTCGCCGCGAAAGGTGTGCGCGTGGGCGGCGATACCGAAGAAGGCCGGAGCCTGCTGAACGCGGCGCTCGAGACCGCGCAGCAGGCATTAGCAGAGAGCGACGCGCCCGGCTTGTTCTATATGCATTTTGAGAGTCTGCGCTGCCTCACGCTGGTCCATGTCTATCGTGGCGAATGGGACAAGGCGGAAGAAACGTGTGCAGCGGCGGCTGATCTACTGGCGCCTACAGAGTCGCGCGTTAGCCGTCTGTGGCTCGGGCCGACTCAAATAGAGGTTGTGTTGGAAAACGCCGCACGGCTTGAGAAGCAAGAGAAGCATGAAGAGGCAATGGCGAAGCGCGCATTCGCGCACGAACTCCTGAAGGAGTATCAGCAACTCGTTTCAGAGTGCCAGTCGCCGCGATTTACGAAGGAAGCAGCAGAGCTCGCGGAGAAATTTGGCGGGACGAGTGCCCGAGCGTAACGCCGATACAAACGCCGACCGTCAAGAAGCACAACCTTTAGGCCGGTTAGTCGCCGTTGGTTCCACTCCGGCGAAACCTCCGCGTCACTGCCCAGGCCAATCCGACCCCCGCGGTCAACAAACCGCCGGCGATAAGCGGATGCAGAGAACTCTTCGTGTAAAGACTGCTTTCGGAGACGTGGCCTGGATATCCTCCACGCTCAAGCAATGAACTCGAAGGTTGATCGAGTCCGGTATGGAGACTCGAGCTGGGACCATCTTCCTGCTGCGAATCGAACATGGCCGATTCCATCACTTTGTCGGTGACCCGTGGGGTCAAGAAACTTCCCACACTGAGCGCGCGGCTTGCGCCACCGACGTAAATGTCGCGGATCGGATGTTCCGCCGCGTAGAGAATTGCTTCAGCAACAGGCTCAGGCGCGTAAACCGGCCAGGGATTTTTCGGCTCATTCGGTAGATAATTTTTCGCATGCTGGCGATAAGGTGTGTCGATCGACGCTGGTTTGATCAGGGTCACCGAAATCGGCGCGCCGTCGTGCTCCAGTTCCATGCGAAAGGCTTCGGTGAAGCCTTTGACTGCATGCTTCGAAGCACAGTACGTACCTTGAATGGGGATCGCGCGATCCGAAAGGGCGCTACCGACGTTGATGAGCGCACCGCCGCGCTCCTTCAAGTGGGCCGCAGCGACGAGCGAACCATACACCACGCCCCAGTAGTTCGTTTCGAATAATCTCCGCTGATCTTCGAGCGACACGTCCTCGAACTTTCCGTAGATCGAAACGCCCGCGTTGTTGACCCAAGTGTCGAAGCCCCCAAACGTTTTAATTGCGATATCCGCGACGTCTTGAATTTGTCGCAGATCGGTGACGTCCGTAACGGCGTATGCGGCTTGGCCGCCGCTTCCCCAAATCTCTTCTGCGAGTTCGCGCAGAGCGCCGCCGGTCCGCGCTGCCAGCACCAAACGCGCGCCGCGTTTCGCTGCCTGGCGCGCTGTGACAAGGCCGATGCCGCTCGTGGGACCGGTAATCACAATAACTTGATCAGAGAGCTTTTTCAGGTCTGGGCTCATCCGGCGCTATGAATCCCAACGCTGAGTCAGTCTCAGCGATTCAGAATCGAACGAAAAGCGTGTGCGATTATGCGGAGAGCAAAGCTGATGCCAACCCGTATGATTTGTTGCCATCGTTGATGAGTTCGTAAACTAAGCGAGCTCTTTTTTTGAAACCTATGCTCAGCGTCGCTTTAGTCGAACCTGAAATCCCGCAGAACACGGGCAACATCGCGCGGCTGTGTGCCGCAACGAATACAAAGCTGCACATCGTGGGCGCGACTGGTTTTCGGATGGATGAGCGCGCGGTGAAACGAGCCGGTCTGGATTACTGGTCTGAAGTTGAACTCACGCGTTACCGCGATCTGCCTGAGCTACAAGCCGATCTGCCGGAGACACGCCTTGTGTACTTCACAACTAAAGCAGAGTTGCCGTACTTTGATTGGAAGTTTGAAGCAAACGATTGTCTCGTTTTCGGAAGAGAGACGCGTGGTTTGCCTGAAGATCTTCTGCGAAGCAACTGGGAGAATTGCGTAACGATACCAATGTTGAATCCGAGAGTGCGGAGTCTGAATCTTGCGAACGCGGTGTCGATCGTTTTGTACGAAGCCCTGCGACAGACTGGCGCCTTCAAATAATCACTGACCAGCTCTTATGTCTCGGTGTCTCAGTGGATCTCGGTGCCTCTGTGGTGAAACATTGCCTGCAACTGCTCACCACAAAGACACGGAGAACTCACAGAGGCGCAGAGATTTCTTTAATTTTCGCTTGTGTCGTCCTCTTCATCATCGTTATCTTCGTAAATCTCATACCCGGTCGCATCGTCGTAGTAATAGTCTGATTGCTCTTCTGAATTGGATGTATCCTTGTGCGGGCGATCAGGTCGGGGCCTTTTTGATTCGGGCGCATTGTCAGATGATGAAACCGACATGGCAATTTTCCTGCCCAGAATATATCCGATTACCGATACAGCCGTCTCGGGATTGTCGCACACTGAACAGGTAAAGCGATTGATCGACGGAGGCGCAACCCTCATTCAATTGCGCGACAAGCACGGCGCTCCGAAAGAGTTTCTTCGTGACGCGGAAGCAGCCCTTACCGTCGCGAGACGAAACAATGTACGCATCATCATTAACGATCGTGTGGATATAGCGCTGGCCGTCGCTGCCGATGGTGTGCACTTGGGACAGTCAGACATGCCGTTCGCTGCTGCCCGAGCATTGTTGGGTCCGCAAACCATCATCGGCTTTTCGACCCACAACCTTGCGCAGGTGGAACGCGCAGCAACGCTTGATGCTGATTACATCGCCTTCGGTCCCATCTTTGAAACGCGTACGAAGCACGATCATGAGCCTGTGACCGGACTTAATCCGCTTCGGCATGCGAAGGATATCCTGGGAAGCACGCCCCTCGTCGCTATCGGCGGTGTCACCGCGGAGACCTCCCGTAGTGCCCTCGACGCTGGGGCGGATTCGGTTGCGGTAATCTCGGATCTACTGAAAGAACGCAGCAAAATAGCAGAAAAACTCAAACGAATGCTCGCCGCTTCAACGGATTAACGATGTCAGTCAACGCAAAACACTTTTTGCTTGCGTTTTCGTTAGGCCATCAGCGACAATGGGTTGCCGCGTTTCGCGGCCACTTCGATCTACTTCCCTCGCCACTTGAGACTTCTTACACCGTCAGTCATGGAGCATTCTTCGGCATGAGCTTCTTCGATCTGCCGCCAATCATCGAGCGCATGTTGCTGGTCTCTGACAAGATCAGCGACCTGAACTTCTCTGTCGGCCAGCTACCGCAGGTCGAAATCAACGGAAAACTGACGCCGGTGCAGCCGCTCGGGCTGCAGAAGCTCACGCCCTACCAAACCGAAATCATCGCGATGACGTTGCTGCACGACAACCCTGAGGCCGCCGACAGGCTGGTCAAGACGGGCACTGCAGATTTGAGTTACTCCCTGCCTTCGCGGGCACGCTTTCGCTGCAATATTTTTCAGCAGCGGGGCGTGTATTCAATCGTGATGCGCGTTATTCCAACGGATATTCCGACTCTCAGCAGTTTGAATCTTCCGTCGCAGCTTTCCGAAATCGCTGAGTTGCGAAACGGTCTCGTGCTCATCACCGGACCGACTGGCTCAGGCAAGAGCTCAACGCTCGCAGCGGTCATCGACATCATTAACGAAACAAAGCATTACCACGTGGTGGCGATTGAAGATCCGATCGAGTACCTGCACTCGCACAAGAACTCGACGATCAATCAACGCGAGGTCGGACACGACACCAAAGATTTTCCGTCGGCTTTGCGCGCCGCGCTGCGACAAGCGCCGAAAGTGATCCTCATCGGCGAAATGCGGGATTACGAGACGACTGAAATCGCGCTCGAAGCCGCCGAGACCGGTCACCTGGTGCTTTCAACGCTGCACACGATCGACGCTTCGAAGACGATCGATCGCATTATTGGTTTGTACCCAAAGAATGAAGAGGCGGTGATTCGCACGCGTCTGGCGCAGACGTTCCGTTACATTGTTTCGCAGCGACTAATTCCGCGCGCGGATTTCCGCGGCCGAATTGCCGCGGTTGAAATTCTTCGTTCGACTCCGCGTACGCGCGAGTACGTCGAAAATGGTGAGACGGAAGGCAAGTCCCTGGTTGAAGCGATGCGCGATGGCAAGCTCGACGGCATGCAGGACTTCGACTCAGTCATCAAGGGAATGATCGAGCACAAAGTTGTCACTGTCGAAGACGGTTTGGCGTTCGCCACGAATCAGAACAATCTGTTGCTCTCGCTCAAAGGCCTCACGTCTTCTGACGATTTTATCCGCACCCAGTCTGATGGAATCATCCCCGATCCCATTGCCGAGAGTCTGGTTTACAGCCTAACCGACTAATTACGAACACACTCATGCTCGTTATCTGCTCAAACTGCAAAGCGCGTCTGCAACTGGACGAGAGCAAGCTGCCGCCGCACGGCTTTCAGCTGCGTTGTCCGAAGTGTCAGAGTCGGATTGAAATCAAATCTGCGGCTCCGTCAGACAATGACAGCGGCGGGTTAACTTTTCCCGAAGAGATGACGCCGCCACCGGCACAGGCGTCTCCATTCGAGCGCCCGCCAATCGCGGCTCCCTTCAATGCGCCTCAGGCATCGCCGGAAGTCCCCGACGCTCCAGCGAATGACGTTATGAAACTCCTGGCGGAAGTTCTGCGGCACGCAGACACTGGTGCGCCGAAATCCGCAGCGGGGAAGCGACCGGCGTGGAGTCGCCGCAAAGCGCTGGTGTGTGTCGATGCAGAGCGTAGCGAGGAAATCGCCAAGGGTCTTGTCGAAAGCGACTATGAAGTTTTCATCGCTGAGAATACGGCCGAGGCCTTGGGCCGCATGCGCGAAGATCGAATTGATGTAGTCGTGTTGGATGGGGACTTTGATCCGGTCGAGCAGGGGTTTGCGTTCGTCACCAGGGAAGTGAAGTTGATGCAGCCTTCGGAGCGTCGCCGGCTGTTCCTGGTTTACGTTACCCCGAACGCGCGCACGCTGGATTTGCACGCGGCGTTTCTGCACAACACGAATTTGGTGGTGCATCCGGATGATATCGCCAAAATGCCGGAAGCGTTGGACGTTTCGCTGCGGTATTACAACGAGTTGTATCGTGATTTGAATCGCGCGCTCGAACTCTCGCCCATTTAGCTGCCTCTACGACAACCGAGTTTGATAAGCGAGGCACGCAGTAATGCGTGCTTTTGCATTTGCTTGAGGTATTGAGCTTCGTCGGGGCCGCTCTTGGCAAGAAAGATCTGGGCGACCGCTTCTATGTCACCCTCAGACCAGCGCGTGACATCCGCGGCGGTGGACAATGCGATTGAGAGATCATTGAAGAGCTTTACTCGGTTTTCATTTCGCAGGAGACTCACACCAAGTGTTTCTGCTGCGAATTGTGAAGTGTGCCGGCGGAGCTTTTCGGGATCACTGTCAAATTCTTTAGCCATCCGCCGCTGTATTACGAGGCCGATGTTGCGCACTTCAAATCGGTCCCATTCGCGCGATTCCTTTCCCGGCATTTCGTACAACATATGACCCGCGGCGAGCTTACGCAGCGTTCGCGCGGTGGTGCGATGACTCGGGTCAGCGGTGAGCTTTTTCTCTTCCGCGAGAGTCAATTGCAATAACTCGGGTTTGACGGGACGAAAACCGAGCTTCCGATAAAACCAGAAGGCACCCGACTCGATGCCTTCTTCATTCTCATGTCCAACCTGATACGGATCGATGGAAAAAACAGTGACGCCCAACAGTTGCCGCATCAGTCGCAGGATGCGCGCGTAAAGCCAGGCTGTCTCACCTTCGCGAAACGTGTAATAGAGATTGAAACCGCTCTCCATCCGTTCGAACAACGAGAGGCCTTCGAAATAAGCGACCGGCACGCCGTTTTTGAAAATGATCGCCGCATGATAAGCGCGCAAGGGCAGCCGATGTTCCGCCCGGACGCCGACGACGAAAGCTTCTGTGCCACGGCCCAGGTCTGCCTTCACCACTCGCAAAGGATCGCCGTACGTGAAACCGTGCAGTTCGCGATATCGCACCGCGGAAGTCTCGCGTGCGAGGTCGAGCGCCTTCTCACCTTCCGCTCGCGATAATTTTTTAACCGGAATCGCCGGCGAGTTGAGTTCGTTGACCAGAGAGACATCGCGCCGTTTGATCAGTGGCTCATCGTGAAAGAAAGTCTTGCGCGACGGCAGCCTCATGCCGGTGCGGGAAGCGCGCCAGCCAAACTGCCACGTCACGTGAAGCTTGAGCGAATCATACAGTTCAGCTTTTTGCCGATCGTTGAGGCGCAGAGATTCAAATCGCTCGATGATCCATGCCACTTCATTTCGGCGGCCACGTGCGAAGTCCAACCATTCTCGATACGGGACGTGTGCTTCGACCATTGCATCTTCTTCGAGCAGTGGCATGAACCGGCGCATCGTCGTGCCAAACTGGTCTTCGCTGTCAAACCAATCCCAATCGATTGTTATCTGGTTCGGAAACTTCGACACCAGCCAGCGCACCAGCACATAGCTGAAGTTGCTGGTGACGGTCGTGCCGGCAATTCCGGAAACCTCGGGAGCATCGAGCGCCGCGAGATCAACTTCGGAATTCTTCAGTTGGGCGACTTGCGACGCGATCCATTTCAGTCTGTTTTCAATTCGCGTGAGTTCGCTTTGATTGCGTGCGTAGGCGCGACGAAAAAGCAGTTGCTCGTGAAGCTTGATAAGCCCATCTGCGTTCTGAATTCTGCTGGAATTCGGTCGCATCGCTCGGCTATGGAAGGAACAAACTGATCGCTAAGGAGTCTAAGGATCCGAAACTGAAGGGACTATTGAAAATGGCAAGCCACATCAAACTTGCCCTTGTTGCTGCATGGCTCACCGCAGTCATAATTATTCTCGTGATGGGAAGTACCCTCTGCACGTCCACTGAGGCCGTCTGTTTCGAGAGTGGCGAGACAATGTTGGTGATCATGTTTTGGTTATCGTTTCCGACTTCGGTGGTGTTCTTGATACTTGCGATGTTCTTCATTGATTACACAAGCATTCACACTACTTCAGATTACCTGACGGTGTGGTTCATCATGGCTTTCGGCGGAGTCCTGCAATGGTTCTTTTTGTCGCCGCGTATCTTTAGAAAAACAGATTTGGTGCTCTTGAACTTACGAAGCACAACTAACGCGTCGCCGGCCGTCGAGACCGTCAGACGGAGACCCAGAACTACGCGGAAGATAAACCCCTTCGATACTCACGGCCGGACTCCATTGGAACGCGTGATAGTCCAACGCTCTACAAATGCTTCCGCATGAACGTCGCGATCTTCCACGCATCAATTGCCTTCCAGGGAAGTTCAGCCGTCGTGTAGTGACCGCATGGCAGCCAGACAACGTCGAGGTCGATCCCCAGGCTGCGCACTTCATCGATCACCGCGCGTGAAAGATCGACTGGAAAGGTTAGATCGTATTTCGCCGCGATGAAGCGCATCGGTCGTGGCTCCATTTTCAGCAGCCGCGGAATGAACGGAACCGGACTAATCGGACGCCAGAATTCCCGCAACTCTTCAAGCGTCAGCACGGGCTCAATTCCTTGACGCACATGCTGGGTTGAGATGCCTTCCCAAACGACATCAGCGAAGTAACCCGAGACGTGATTGAACACCCCGACGTTAATGTCGGGTTCATGCGCGAACGTCAGAAAAGCCGTGCACGAACCAATGCTGGTCCCTAAAACGCCGACGCGCTCGAAGCCTTGCTGTTTCAGCCAGCGTACCGCGGCGCGCGCGTCGAGCACGGCCTGCCTCATCGATTGAATTGTGCGGCCGATGTTTGAACTCACGAGATGTTCGGCGCGTTCCAATTCCCGCGGCCGTCGTTCTTCGTGATACGGAAGCGTCAAGCGCAAGGCCGTCATGCCCAGTCCATTGAAAATGCGACAGGCTTCAACATGACTGTCGGGCTGAGCGTTCCATTGCGGCAGCACGAGTACCGCTGCGCGTGGTTTGTTCTTCCGTTCACGATTCGGCGGAAAGAGCCGCGCTCGGGCAACGTTGTTTTCGGGCGCAGGCGTGTGGACAGCGCTGGTCCACGTCAGAACACGAGCGTTCAGCGCAAAATCTGAAATCTCCGGCAGTTCGTAAAACTCTTCGCTGGCGGCCATGGCGCGAGCTGAATGCTGGGACAGCACAACTCGCGGGTCATCACCGTTTACGTGCTCGACAATGTGCTCCAATCCCCACGCAAACGGCCGCACAACGCGATTGTCATCGCGTTTGGTGTGCGCCACTTCGCGCGCCCGCATCCATTTTCCGAACAAATCAGCCATGCTTTAAAATCAGCGTAAACCCTTGCACAATCGAGTCAGTCATCCTAAAGTTCACCCCAAGCAAAAT
>JBKPPE010000313.1:0-8235 GCA_046733375.1 Acidobacteriota bacterium
CGTTGTACTCATCGTCGGCAGCGTCAGATGTGTATAAGAGACAGGAGCTATGCCACCGGTTTGACGAAGCTAATACGCAGTTCATTCGGTAGGTCCACTGAATACAAAAGTTCGGAATCCGCCGCTGCGCCAGATCTGGCCACGGGTGAATGGATCAACTCGGAACCGTTGAAGCTGAAAGACCTCCGTGGTCACGTGGTGCTAATCGAGTTCTGGACCTTCGGCTGCTATAACTGTCGTAACACGCTGCCCTTTATTAAGGGCTGGCATGATCGGTATCACGACAAGGGTCTGACTGTCATAGGTGTGCACTCACCTGAGTTTGAAGAAGAACGGAAAGTCGAAAACGTTCGTCGCGAAGTTGCTTCTTTGGAAATTAGCTACGCTGTAGTTACTGATAACGACTACCAAACATGGAACGCCTATCACGTCGAAGCCTGGCCCACCAGCTTTCTGTTAGATAAGAAGGGACGAATTCGCTGGAGGCACGAGGGTGAAGGGGGCTATGACGAAGCGGAGCAGTTGATTCAAAAGCTGCTCGCCGAGAATGCCACGTAGTCACTTCGGCAATTCCTCAGCGATTAGATGGGTAATCCTGGTTGGCCGAGCGCCAACGTGAAAGGCCTGGGCGCGTTCTTCTGCTTTCCGATCTTCGGCGGTGATTCGTTCGTGCTGGCGTAGATGCTCTCCCCACGATTCAGTCACAAAAACTTCCAGATATCGTTGGGGATCAGCTGAGTCACGCAGTAGGTTCCAGCGAATCGCGCCGTCGCGCAGCCGAATTCGTTTCATCTCTTTCATTGCTTGCAGGAACTCTTCGGCAGTATTCGGATCAATCTTGTATTCAATCGAAGTAATTGCCGGTCCCTCATTCGTGTTGGTCTCAATCACCACTACCGGTTCCGGCCAGTGCAGGGAAGGAGCCAGTGACAAGCTACTCTTACCAACCAAACGATAACGCCATGTTACTGGAAGACCGATTACCAGCCCTGCCGCTGACAACACGAGCGCATTCGAGATACCGGCCCGTCCTGCGATGAAACCCCAGAGAGCGCTGCCGCCGGCGAGACCTCCCGTGAAGACCAGGAGGTAGACGGCCATGACTCGCGCGCGCACCCACGACGGTGTAGCAGTCTGAGCGGAAATGTTCAAAGCCGACAAGACCGAGATCCAGGCGACGCCTCCTATTACTAATGCGAGAGCGAGCAAGGCAAATGAATGAACATAAGCGAGGGCGATCGTGGCTAAGGCAAATAAGACAGTGCCTGTGGCCACAAATTTATTCATCGCAATCCGATCTCTGATTCTCGGCAACAACCAGGCACCCGTTATTGCGCCGAAACCGAGACAGCCCAGCAGCACACCATAAGCAAACGAACTTAATCCCAAACCTCGGCGAGCCTGCTGAGGCAACATCGCCCACAATGCACTCGCGCAGATGATGAAGGCCCCGCAGCGCACCATCACTGTTTGCAGTTGCGGCGAATGACGTAGATAGCGTGTGCCGGCACGCATTGCGCTGATGATCTCTTCGGGTGGAAGCTTGCTGGAGCGCGGCGCGGGTCGCCAACGATAAACGGCATAGAATATTGCCAGAAACGTACCGGCATTCAGAAAGAAAACAGCCCAGGGACCGGAAGTGGCCACGATCAATCCGCCCACTGCCGGACCAATTGCCCGCGCGATGTTAATAGAGACCCCGCTTAGCGAGAGGGCTGCAGCCAAATCTTCCGCAGGGACGAGCTCAGGCGTGATTGCTTGCCAGGCTGGATTGCTGACAGCCGAACCGATGCCAAGCAAGAAGGTGAGCGACAGCAAACGCCCGGGAGTCATCAAGCCCATCAAAGCCATTGCGCCCATTGCCGCCGCGAAAATGACCATCCAGGCTTGCATCGCTAACAGCAAGCGGCGGCGATCGATAATGTCTGCCAAGGCTCCGGCCGGCAGAGCCGCCAACACCACGGGGAGATTGCCAGCGGTCTCTACAAGGGCGACCAGCAGAGGCGAAAGCGTCAACGAAGTCATCAGCCAGCTCTCGCCCACGTCCTGCATCCACGAGCCGATGTTCGACACGACGCTCGCGATCCAAAGAGCACGAAAGACAGATACGCGGAGCGGACTCCACGCCGAGTTTCGCAGGTGCGAATGATCTTTCGTTTCCAGTGATCCGGCTCGCTTTGCAGGTTTCGTCATTTCGAATCTCAAACTGCACGACTTTAACACCGACGAGGATTTATTCCGTAGGTTGAATTAAGCCGGACGCCGCCCGTATTCTTGACTGATCGTTCCAGAACGTGTATAAGAGTAATCGACAGCGAAACCATGGCGCGGCAGAAAGAGTTCGATAGCGATGAAGTCCTCCACAAAGCCATGGAGGTTTTCTGGGCGCGCGGTTACGAACGGACTTCCATCCAGGATCTGGTCAAGCACATGGGGATCAACCGCCAGAGTATCTACGACACTTTTGGCGACAAACATTCTCTATTCCTTCAGGCTTTGGATCGTTACCGTGAAACCCAAAGCCGGAAAGTCTTTGAGATACTGGATCGACCGGGGTCGGTTAAGCGGAACTTCAAGCTGCTCTTTCAGGAAGTAGTGGATAAATCGCTCTCGGAAGAAGGCCGGCGTGGCTGCTTTTTGGGCAACGCCATGTCCGAGTTGGCAGGTCATTGCCAAGAGACCGCGGGCAGGACCTGCAACAGCGTGGCCTCGGCCGAGAGGACGTTTCAGCGTGCGCTTCAGCGCGGACGGGAACAAGGGGAGCTATCCGCAGTTCGGGACACGCGCGCTGTGGCGCGGTTTCTTTATAGCAGTCTTCAGGGATTGATTTTGCTAGGGAAGGGCACACGCGACCGACAGCTGCTGACCGACATCGTGAAAGTTACGCTTTCAGTGCTGCATTAAATTTTTTTGACAGATTCTGGAATGGATGTTCCAGAACCCGTGTGCGAGCAAAAGGAACAGATGAAAACAGAAATTGAATTGATTGTAAAAAACGGCAGTGCTGGGCCACATTCCAGCGCAAGCACGTTGGCGACGCCGCAAACGGATGAGGACGCAATGGACGCGTATTCGCGTGCGGTGATTACGGCGGCTGAGAAGGTCAGCCCATCAGTGGTTTACATTGAAGTTGAGCAAGCGGTCAGGAGTCGAAGACCAAACGTTCCTCGCGTGCCGCAAGAGCGTCGTGGGAGCGGTTCGGGTTTTATCTTCACTCCGGATGGTTTCATTCTTACCAATAGTCACGTCGTTCACGCTGCAAAGAAGATCGAAGTAACTCTTGCCGATGGTCACAAGCATCAGGCGGACTTAATCGGCGACGATCCGGATACGGACCTCGCAGTCATCAGGATCAATGCACCGAATTTGGTTCCGGCGCAGCTCGGCGAGGCCCAACGGATTCGTGTCGGACAACTTGTTATCGCAATCGGCAACCCCTACGGATTTCAGTACAGCGTCACTGCCGGAGTCGTGAGCGCGCTCGGTCGATCCCTGCGAGCACAGTCAGGCCGTCTGATGGATGCGGTAATTCAAACGGACGCGGCGCTCAACCCGGGCAATTCGGGTGGGCCGCTGGTTAACTCACGCGGCGAAGTAATCGGCGTCAACACGGCGATGATCCTGCCCGCGCAGGGAATCTGTTTTGCTACATCGATCGACACTGCCAAGTTCGTGGCGAGTCGTTTGATTCGCGATGGCAGAGTCAGCCGCAGCTACATCGGCCTGGCGGGACAGAATGTGCCGCTGCTGCGCCGCATCGTTTTCTACTACAACCTAGCGGTTGAGAGCGGAATTCTGGTTGTTTCTTTCGAAGAGAACAGCCCAGCGCAGAAGGGAGGATTGCGCGAAGGCGACATCATCATCGGCTTCGACGATCATCCGATTGCGGGCATCGATGATCTGCACAAGCTGCTGACTGAGGAACGAATCGGGCGAAAGTCTTCGCTGTTAGTAATCAGAGGCACAGAGAGGTTGTCGATCGAGGTGAGGCCTGAAGAATCGCGCCGTAGCGGTGGCAACTAAGTGGTGATATCGAACTAGATCGTAAGGAGAATAACAAAAATGAGTGAAAGAGTTAAAGAAGTAGCTGACAATTCGTTTGCGCGCGAGGTACTGCAAGCAAACAAACCAGTGCTCGTTGATTTTTGGGCCGAATGGTGCGCGCCCTGTCGCATGCTGACGCCGACAATCGAAGCGATCGCCGAAGAACACTCCAGCGTCATCTCGGTGGTCAAGCTAAACGTTGACGACAATCCTGCAACTGCAGCTACGTACGGCATCAAGGGCATTCCGACCTTGATTCTGTTCGCGGAGGGCAAGGAAGTTGAAAGGATCGTTGGCGCGGCCGGGAAAGGTTTGATCGTGCGAACGATCGCAAAACACGCAAGGTGGGAAAGCACAGAGAAACAGGCGGCGTGACGCCTCCAGAAAGATAGTGAGCAATATCTTTAGGACAAAGAGGAAAGGACGAAGAAATGGAAAGCAAGAGACTGGTGGGAAAAGTAGCGGTGGTTACGGGCGCCTCGAAAGGCATCGGCGCCGGTATCGCCAAACAACTGGCGGCCGAAGGAGCAGCCGTGGTGGTCAACTACGCGTCTTCAAAGGACGGTGCGAATCAAGTCGTGAATGAAATTGAGGCTGGCGGAGGGAAGGCGATCGCCGTTCAGGGCGATGTGGCTAAATCAGAGGACATCAAGCGGCTTTTTGCTGAAGCAAACAAGGCGTTTGGGCGTCTCGATGTTCTCATCAACAACGCCGGCGTCTATCAGTTCGCATCGCTCGAAGAAGTCACCGAGGATGAGTTCCATCGAGAGTTTAACACCAACGTGCTCGGTATGATTATGGCAACGCGCGAAGCGGTGAAATATTTTGGTGACGAAGGTGGCAGCGTTATCAATATTGGCTCAACGGTAACCTCCATAAACCCGCCGACAACTGTTGTCTATGCCGCAACCAAGGGCGCGGTAAGCACAGTTACGCGCGTGTTGGCGAACGAGCTTGGGCCAAGGAAGATCCGCGTAAACTCAATCAATCCCGGCGGTGTTGAGACAGAAGGCACTCACACGTTGGGAATGATCGGTAGCGATTTTGAAAAACAGATGACTGCGCAAACGCCACTCGGCCGTTTAGGACAACCGCAGGACATCGCTCCGGTCGCGGCGTTCCTGGCTTCGCCGGAGAGTGGATGGATCACTGGAGAAGTAATCCAGGTTGCCGGAGGGTTGAGCTGATGTCGATCCGCTAATTTTCATCCGTCGTATGGTTGAGAGTTAGACCGATTAAGGATTTAGGAGACGCAAAAGTGGACAACGATTTCGCGAACATCGAAGGCATGTTCAAAACGAATACTGATCTGGTGGGAAAGGCGTTGCAGGAGGTACCGCCTGACCATTGGTTTCGGGCGCCGGGGGATGATTCAAATCATCTGATGTGGGTGGCGGGACATCTGGTAGTTCATCGTGCAGCCGTTCTGAATTATTTGGGTGGTGAATGGAAAGCTCCCTGGTCGGATTTGTTCAAACGTGGAGCGCAACGCTCTGACAACGATCAATACCCCCCAATCGATGAAATCAAGTCTGCGTGGCAGGACGTTTCCAGGGAGCTATTTGCTCGTTTGGCAAACCCGCCGGCGGAACTGTCGAATCCGGCGCCGAAAGGTCCGCCTTCTTTCGACGGCAAGTTAAGCGGCTCGGTCGCCTTCCTGGCTTTTCACGAAACCTATCACGTGGGTCAAGTCAGTTATCTCAAGAAGTGGCTCGGCTTCGGACAAACCGTCGGATAAGCGAAACTTGAGCCTGATTCACTTGGTTGTAACGAAGGTGTGGTACTTGTAGTCAAACCCGAAAATTCTGTGGTCATTTGTCGATTCGGTGGTGTGCCGTTCGACTTACATGTGGAGGATGAGACACCCAATCTTTAAGTTCATGGTGCGAGCCTCCGGTTCACTCAATCAAACGAAAGGCATTCAAAAAGTAAGGAGAAGAAATCATGGCAATAAAGCCAACGCACGAACAAGCACAACTACACTTGCAAGTTTACGATTTGCGTCGAGAAGCGCGGCTTCGTCAGGCGCGCGATTGGTTCCAGCAGAATTACAACGTGGAAACGATCGAGGATGCGATGCGCATCGCGCCGCCGGGAACGGAAAACGGCGCATTCGTAGGGATGGTCATTGGCTATTGGGAACAGGCCTGCGCGCTGCTCAACTATGGCCTGCTTCACGATGACTTGTTCTTTGAAACCAGCGGCGAGTTCTTCGGCGTGTGGGAGCAACTGAAACCGGTGGTGCCGCAGTTTCGCGAGAAGTTCGCGAACTCAAAGCTTCTCGCGAATCTGGAAGAAGCTGCGCACCGATTTGAAGCGTGGTCCGACCAGCGTTCACCAGGTCACATTGCGGCGATGAGACAGTTCATCCAGCAAGCTCGCAGCAAAGCTGCGACGGCTGCGGCGAGCGCATGATGAATAAAACCAATGGAGCTCGCGGCTCCGTCTGCGGTGGGGCGGAGGTCGCGGGCCTCCGCCCGTTAATTCGGTAACGACGTTTAGCGAACCAGCGCGCGACTAACAAGGGGAAGGAAAAATATGTTGAGCGTAGATGTAAAAAGGTTGGGGGAGGTAGCGGTCCTTTGCCTGCGGGGTCAGATCGTTAGAGCAGAGAGTAAACCTCTTCGTGAAACGGTGAACTTCCAAACAGATCTCGCGGTCGTGGTGCTCGATCTGGCGGGTGTGACCGCGATCGATGCCGGCGGTTTGGGCTTGCTATTGGAGTTGCGTGAGCAGACTCAATCGCGGGGTATTGAGTTCAGGATCAAGAATGCCACGAAACTGGTTAAGCGAGTGTTGGAAATCACGCGCTTGAATTCCGTGTTTGAAACTTTATCTGAAGCACCAATGCCACTCATAAACTTCGGTGGCCAGTCTTCTGCACTTCGAGCGGTTGCCGCGTGCGGATAGTCTGTTGGAACTTATCCCAAAAATTTCTGCGGTAAGTGTCGATCCACGGTTTTTCATCCGTCGTAATAATGAAGGACGGAAATTCAAATCGACGAGGAGACAATGAAATGAAGTACTTAATGCTGATTTACCAGAACGAGAAGCAGTGGACCGCGCACACCGAAGCTGAAACCCAGAAGATCTATCAGGAGTACGGGGCACTCAGGCAGGAGCTGACGGCGAGCGGCAATTTCGTCGGCGGATCGCAGTTGCACCCGATCGCCACGGCCAGCAGCGTGCGCGTACGCGACGGGAAGCCACTGATCACTGATGGGCCGTTTGCGGAAACCCACGAGCAGCTGGGCGGCTACTTCCTGGTCGAAGCCAAAAACCTTGATGAAGCGCTGGCGATTGCCGCGCGGATTCCTTCGGCACGCGAAGGTACCGTTGAAGTTCGTCCGATCGTGGAACGAACTGCCGAAGCCGCCGCGTAACAGGTCAAGTTACCTGACGCTCGGATGCGGTCACTCTTATGCCTTTAGCGTACGAGACTCTCGAACGAATCTTTCACGCGGAGTATGGCCGCATCATCGCGACTCTAATTCGCATCTCTGGCTCTTTCGATTTGGCGGAAGAAGCTTTGCAGGAAGCCTTCATCTCGGCCGCCGCGACCTGGGAATCGCAAAGTCCGCCGAAGAATCCCGGAGCGTGGCTGACAACCGTCGCTCATCGGAAGCTGCTTGACGCTATCCGCCGAGAGAAAACCAGAGACGAAAAACAACCTGAGCTTCAGTACGAGATCCAGAGACTGCATCCCTTTGATGAGCAGGAGTTGCGTGAGGAGGCGATGGAATATCCCGATGATCGTCTGCGACTAATCTTCACGTGTTGCCATCCTTCACTGAATCAGGAGTCGCAAGTGGCATTGACGCTGCGCACGCTAGGCGGACTGACGACGACGGAGATTGCGCGCGCCTTTCTTTTGCCGGAAGCAACGCTGGCGCAGCGGCTGGTCAGAGCCAAAAGCAAAATTCGCGATGCGGGAATTCCCTATGAAGTTCCGGCGCTTGCCGTTTTGAATGAACGTCTCGGCTCAGTGCAGGCGGTCATCTACCTGGTGTTCAACGAAGGCTATTCCGCCACGGCCGGTGACAGCCTGGTGCGAAGAGACCTCTGTCGAGAAGCCATTCGCCTGGCTCGCGTTCTTTGCGAATTGCTGCCGAATGAACCGGAGAATATTGGCTTATTGGCGTTGATGCTCTTGCAGGACTCGAGGCGAGACGCTCGCATGAATGCCAGAGG
>JBKPPE010000314.1:0-5701 GCA_046733375.1 Acidobacteriota bacterium
GGGCTGGGCGTCGCGTTTTGGGCATTAGCGGCGCCCGCGAGAATCAAAATTCCCGCGGCGCCGGCGACAATGTATTTTGCGTTCATTGCTTGTTGGGACTGCTGCGCTCAGCCAGCTTTATTAAGTCTTCCGGAATCCACCGGCCGATGCCTTTTTCCATGGCGCCTTTGATACCGTGCGAACGATCGTGCCAGTTATCACGCGTGCCTTCAGGGCCGCGCGTGCGCTCGTAGTTTTCCGTCTGCTCGAGTGATAGAACGATGCCCTGCGCGATATCGTTCCAATCCTTCTGCTGGATGCCCCGCATGACCAGCGGCAACCCCGCCGACCAATCTTCTTCCGGCGCGCGCGCGTCCTGCTCGGGAATCGTCAGGTTGTAAGTCGGCGGAAACGGCGCACTGGAAAATTCGCGCATGAGTTGGTTCGCGACGTCGCGGTAACTGCCCTGCGCATTTTCCGAGCGAATCGCCTGTGCGCGACGAAAGAGGTCGGCGACAGTTGGCCCTTTTTCTGTGTCAGAATCCGCCAAAACGTGCTCCGGTTGGACTTTCTTGATGAGAATAACTTACACGCGAGACGGAGGAAGCACAACCTTTGACGCTCCCTTAGGAGCGCAATATTCATAGCCCCATGTCATTAAAAAAGGTTTTCCGTGAGAAGACGTACGTCGACGCACGTCTTCTCACGGATATGAGTTCAGCTCACAATCGTTTGCTATAAACATTTGGCTCCTAGCGGAGCCCTGACTGCATCAGATTCGTTGCAGGTCTTTTTTGGTAAACTCGTCCTCGACATTGCCGGTGTTCAGCGTCGATGCCGGCTCAAACAGGAGCACTTCGCACTCTTCTTCCGCAAACGGCCGGTGTTCGACGCCGCGAGGAACGATGATGAATTCGCCCGGCTCGATCCACTCGGCGCGTTCAGCGTCGTTCTCGCGATAGTCCATGCGAAACCGACCGCTCACAACCAGAAACATCTCGTCTTCCGCTTCATGATGATGCCAGGTGAACGGGCCTTGGAATTTCGCTAACTTGATCAGTTGCCCGTTGAGTTCGCCCGCGATGCGCGGATTCCAATGATCGCGGATGAGTGAAAACTTTTCGGAGAGATTGATTTTTTGCATGAAAAAAAGGGGTGTCAGAACCGCGAGCGGACCACCTGAGATTAATTGCAGTTAGGAAGAGCCGCTTGCGGGCGCTTGATCAGACGGCCGGGGGCAAGCCCCTCTTCCTCACTGCATTTAAGCTCAGTTGAATGCTGATCCGGTCGCTACCGCTCGCGGTTATGACAACAATGCGGACAGCCTCAGTTATTAATGCCCATCTGCCAGAGCATGAATGCGTAATCGAACGCGGTCTCGTGGTAAGCATCGTAGCGTCCTGATGCACCGCCGTGGCCGGCGCCCATGTTCACTTTCAGCAGCAGCGGATTGTGATCGGTTTTGTAGTCGCGCAGCTTGGCGACGAACTTGGAACCTTCCCAATATGGCACCTGGCTGTCGTTGAGTGAAACTTTTACCAGCATCGCTGGATAATCCGCTTTGTGAATGTTGTCGTACGGCGAGTACTTCTTCATGTAATCGTACGCAGGCTTTTCGTTCGGATTGCCCCACTCGATGTATTCGCTGGTGGTCAAAGGCAACGACGCATCGAGCATCGTGTTCAGCACATCGACGAAAGGCACCTGCGCGACGACGGCTTTGAATAGATCGGGCCGCATGTTTGCGACTGCGCCCATTAACAAACCGCCGGCGCTGCCACCCTGAATCACGATCCGATCTTTCGAAGTGTATTTGTTGTTAATGAGATGTTCGGCGCAAGCGATGAAGTCGGTGAATGTGTTTATTTTATTCATCATGCGACCGGCATCGCGCCACGGTTCTCCCAGCTCCCCGCCACCGCGAATGTGGCCAATCACAAAGACGACCCCGCGATCGAGCAACGCCAGACGGCTGGCCGAAAAAGTCGGCGGGATCGAAATCCCATATGAACCGTAGCCGTAGAGCAGCAGAGGTGCGGAACCGTCCAGCTTCACATTTTTGCGATAGACCACGGACATCGGAATTTTCGTGCCGTCAGAGGCCGTCGCGAAGACCCGTTCAGCCTTATAGTTGTTCTTGTCAAAGCCGCCGGGCACTTCGGTCTGTTTCAGCAACGTCGCGTGGTGCGTATTCATGTCGTAGTCGAAGACCGAGCTGGGCGTCGTCAATGACTGATAGTTGTAACGCACCACGTTCGTATTGAACTCATGATTCGAAGTGGTTCCGGCAGAGTAAACAGGTTCAGGGAACGCGATGCGGTGACGTTTGTTGGTCTTGAAATCGACGATCTCGAGTTCCTGCAAGCCGTTTTCCCATTCCGAGATGACAGCATGATTGGCGAAAAGATCGATGCCTTCGACCTTTACCGCCGGACGATGCGCAATGAATTCTTTCCAGTTCTTTTCTGCAGGATCGCTAACCGGTGCGGTCACGATGCGAAAGTTTTTTGCGCCCTTGTTCGTGCGAATGTAGAAGAGATCGCCGCGATGATCGACGTCGTATTCGTGATCGGCCTGACGCGGCAGGATCATTTTCCACGCTGCGTTCGGTTCGGCAGCGGGAATGTAACGAAATTCATTTGAAGTCTTGCTGTACGCACCGAGAAAAATCACCGCTTTGTCGAGCGACCTGCCGACACCGATGTCGAACAGCTCGTCTTTCTCTTCATTGACCAGCTCGTATTTGTCCGTGCCGAGCACGTGCCGGAACAGTTTGTCGCTGCGCTTGGTCACCGGATCCTCGGTGACGTAGAACAGCGTCTTGTTATCGTTGGCCCAAGCGAGGCTCGTAACGCGCTCCATTTTGTCGGGCAGCAATTGCCCAGTGCGTAGATCTTTCACCTGCAAAAGGTACTGGCGATACCCAGTGTTATCGGTCGAGAACGCGAGCAGATTGCCGTCGTCGCTCGGCGAATACGCGCCGATCGACATGAATTTCTGACCCTTGGCCAACTCATTCTGGTCGATCACTAACTCTTCCAGCGCGTCGAGGCTGCCCTTCTTCCGATAGAACATTGGATACTGAAGACCCTCTTTCGTCTTCGAAAAATAAAAGTAGCCGCCCTGTTTGTACGGGACGTTGACGTCCGTCTGTTTGATGTGGCTGAGAATTTCGTTGTAGAGCTTTTCCTGCAACGCTTCCGTCGGTTTCATCACCGCTCCGGTGTACGCGTTCTCAGCTTCAAGGTGCGCGATGACCGCGGGATTTGTTTTCTCGCGCAGCCAGAAATAGTTATCGACCATGCGGTCGCCGTTGATTTCGGTGATTTTGGGTTTCTTTTCGGTTTCGGGTGGTTGCAGCATGCCGGCTGAATTTCCGTCTTGTGCGGAAGCTGAAATGAAATTAAACAGAGAGATTGATAGAAGCAAGAACAGAACTAATATGCGAGATTTCATTAAATTCTCCAGTCAAAACCGCCTGGTAACCGTAGCGGTGAGTTTAATGGTTGAGTGTGTTTGCGACCAGATCGACGGCCTGCTACTACCGAACGGCCTGATTCTGTCTATGACGAGCGACCGCTCGTCAGTCATGAACCGTTCAACCGCGCAGCGGATCACCCCAGCCGGATTGAACGTATTTACCGTCCTTTACGATGCATGGGACAGTCGGATCGCCGCCTGAGAATTTGAACATTTGGGCGCGAAACTCCTTGTTAGTTTGCGCGTCGCGATCGATGAACGTGATGCCTTTTGAGTTGTAGTAGTCGCGGGCCTGCTGACAATAAGGGCAGCCGGGCTTTGTGTAGATGACCAACGCCACTGCTTCATCACCTCCGTCGGAAAGCAGGATTTTAGCAGAGTACTGGAACTATTTGGAGTGCGGCAATCTCCCTCTCCTTTCGCAGAGGGCTGGGGGTGAGGGAGCGAAGCTTAGCGGCGAAAGAAAAAAGAAGAAACAAATTTTCTCTTTGGTGCGCTAGTACCCTCACCCAAACCCTCTCCCAAAGGGAGAGGGCTAAACGCAGTCCAAAGAAAAAAGGGGACGAGCGTGCCTCATCGCTCGTCCCCTCACAGCGCGACCAGTAGGTCAATCCGGATTAGCCCCTCCAGGATAAACTTTCAGCCACGCTGAACTTGAAATGGCGAGCAGTAGCCCGCCTCTAAACGTGCGCTACTCAGTCTCTCCGCGCGTCGCGCCGATCGTGTCGATAGTCGCGGACATCTCCACGCCGGTCGCGAATATCACCGCGAAGTTCTCCCCGGTCGCCGCGAAGCTCGCGCGTGTCGCCACGGATCTCCTGACGATCGGCACGCAGTTCCCCCTGTGATGCGCCTTCATGGCGATCCTGACGATACTCGCGCAAATCGGCTCGCCGCTCGCGCGTGTCGCCATAGACTTCGCGGCGGTCACCGCGAATTTCGCGTGTGTCGGCGCGAATCTCACGACTATCTGCCCGCAGTTCGCGCCGCTCACCTCTGTCTATGCGCCTTTGCGCAGCCGCCGTGCCGGCTAACGCAATAATCGAAACACCAAGAAATAAAACCTGGAAAAGTTTTCTACTCATTTTTCTTCCTCCTGTTGTTCGGATTGCCTGTTTCTCGCGAATGCGAGTGCTCAGGGTCCGCCCCCGAAGAGGCAGGAGGAGAGAAATGCCGATCGGAATCGGCATAACTTTCGCGGCGAACCACTTGCCGGAATGTTAGACGCTGCGCGGTTTGGGTTAGACGAGATTTCTCGGACAGGCCACTCGTGATTCAGTACTGTGCTATTTCGTTTCTCTGGGTCTCGGTGGATCTGAGTGCCTCTGTGGTGGACACTGTTTCCTACAATTTTCACCACAGAAACACAGAGGCCACACAGAGACACTGAGAAGATCAGGGCACCGGCGGGTTGCGCGTTAGCAGGCGCATTACGAGGAACTCAGAACGATGACAGCGGCTGAGTCTGCAATCCAAAAGCTTGTGGGTTCTCGCCAATGATCGCAGCGGCGAAAAAGCGCGGGACGTAATAGACATTCTCCTGTTGAAAGTTCGCATCGAGCTTGTAACTCTGTTCCGTTAACGCGCAAATGCTGCACTGTCGCGTTCGCGCCGTGACGAAAGTGGCAAGGTCACGCTCGACGTTATTCACGCCGCGATTGTAAGAGAGGATCGCGAGCGCTTCTTTCATCGGATCGTCCTCAAACTTCTTTGTGGCATCCGCAATGTAGCGCGCCGCGGCATCGGCAGACTTGGGCACGTCGAGCAAGTCCGTCTTCGTCAACCCGTACAGTTCGCCAGTCTTCGGCAGAAACTGAAACATGCCGATTGAACCTGCTGGATTTGCCTCTTGCAGGTTCACGTATGCCGATTCGACGGCCGGAATATAAAGGCCGATGAGCTGCGAGACGTTGCGCGCTTTGAAGGCGCTGCTCAGAACTGGCGCTTGAGTTTGTCCCCGCTCGAACATGAGTCTCGTATCGCCCTTGCCGGGCTGGTCGTTGCCGTTCCCAATCCGCTTCACGTAGAACTCAACACTGTTTTGGATGGCGGCTTCGAACGCCGGCGTGAATTTGTAGTCTCTTCCCGATATTTCCCTGGCGATGCGCCGCGCCTGTGCCGACACAAACGCGGCGCGCTCGGCTTGAGTCATCTGCTGATAAACATTCGCGTTTTGATGCGTCGCATGGCTCCGCGATGTGACGGCTACGCCACAGAGTAACAGGGCGAGGCCGAACCAAAC
>JBKPPE010000315.1:0-6747 GCA_046733375.1 Acidobacteriota bacterium
ATGCTAATCGTCGTCAGGCTTCGAGACCCGAAAACGTGCCACCATCGGAAAGTGATCCGAAACCGTGTTGTGATATTGCTGACAAGTCATATTCGCCAACGAAGCGAGGCGTGCGAGTTTTCTTACGAAACAGAAAGATGAACAACCGTTTCGACATGATGTGTTTGTGGAAACATGTCGAACGTTCTCATCGATTGAATTGAATAACCGCCGGCGATTAGCTTTTTTAGATCGCGCGCCAGCGTTGCCGGATCGCACGAGACATATGAAATGTGCTGCGGCTTTATCTTCAGGATTCCGGAAATCACTCGGGACTCGGCGCCAGTGCGCGGCGGATCGAGCAAAAGGAAATCGATTTGGAGTGCGCCGGCTGTGACGGCGCTTTGGATTATGCTTCCGTCTTCGGGCTCGCCCAGCAAATCCAGAGTATCTTGCGTAGGTTTCGATCCGGAGCGCCGTCGCCGCTTCGCTCTGCCGGCGCAGTCCAAATTCTCAAGCCAATCACCTACGTCCGCGTGTACAACTTCCACATCCTCAAGGCCAGCGTGGCTCAAATTCTGTCGCGCAAACTCGGTCGCGTCCGCGTCGTCTTCAATCGCCATCACCCGTTCAAACCGGCGCGCCAGCGGCACAGTAAATAAACCAACGCCGGAGTATAGTTCAATCGCTGATTTCCCTTGCGCGCCCTGAAGCGCGGCATCGATTAGTTGTGGCAACAAATCAATATTGGTCTGAAAAAAGCTTTCGGCGTTGAGGCGATACGTCTCGCCGTTGATGATTCGTTTCACGTCGCGCGCTTGTGAGGCTGCCGTCATGGGCGAGCTACTACCTTGCGAGCTCGCCACTGAAATTTCTTCGTCTCCGGCGATCAGGCGAAAGTAGCGAGCGTCTTCCGGCAACTGATCATTCGTCATCTCGCGCCGCAAACGCTCTAGCTGATTCTGAAGCTCCGGTGTCAGCACCGCACATTCCGCGACGTCGCACACGCGGTGCGAGTTCGCCTCGAAATAACCGAGCCGCTTCACTACACCGTCATACTGCCACTGCGCGCGCGCTCGATAGTGCCACTCGTGTGGCGCCGGCGTGATTCCGAAATCAGGAACGTTTTCGATTCCGCCGAGCCGGCGCAGACAATCGCGAATGATTTCAACCTTCGCGTTGAGCTGCGCCTGGTAATTCAACTGCTGAAAATCGCAACCGCCACAACGACCAAAGTAAGGACACGGCGGTTCGACGCGCACGGGCGAAGGGTCGAGGACTCTAACGATCGAAGCAAACGCGACGCTTCCCTTCACCCGATCGAAGCGCACCTGCAAATGATCACCGGGCGCCGCCAGCGCCACCATTACGGTCCATCCATCCGCATGCGCCATGCCACGCCCGCCCGGCAAAATGCGTTCAATCGTGACTTCGAAAAGATCAGACGATCGCTGTTCGTCAGTTTTGTCCGCCACGAATCAACTCCTGATCAGGATCTTAATCAGCAGATTACAACTTGATCAGATAGTCGTACCAGAAGTCTCCTTGCACAAATCCCTTTGGCAAAGCGCTGAGCACCGGCCCTTTCGGCGCTTTCGGCGCATCGACCAGCGCCAATGAATCGCTGCGAATCACGCGATCTTTCGTCATCTCGCCGAGCCGATCCATCAACGGAATTCGGGGAATCGAATCCCAGGGCACGTTCTGCGTCGACACCATCGCCGCAAATTTACCCTTGCTCATTTTTTCGAGCGCGTCGGTTGGCGTCGCGTTGTGACTGCCATGGTGGGCAACTTTGAAGAACGTGACACCCTGCAAGATCATCTCGGCATCATCCTGATCGAGCCAGAATTTCCAGTTGCCCCACTGCGCATCGCCCGGAAACAACATTTGCTGGCCGCGAAAACTGAAGAGGCTCACGAGACTTGTGTTGTTTTTGTAATTATCGAGAGCGAAAGCGAGGGAGTTCAACGAAGGTGTCGCGAGTTCTTTCTGCAACGTCGCCGTGGCATTAGTGGAAAAACGCAAGTGCGCGATTGACGGATCGCTGGTGCGAATTTGCCACCGCCCGGTGAATGGTTCAATCGCATTAAGTCGCTCGGAAGCTCCGCCCTTCATGCGCAGATAGCTGTGACCCGACGGTGGATCCATCTTTGACAAGAATTTCGGGTCGCGCGGCGGCCCCAGAAACCTCACTGAAAGACCTTCCAGACCCGCAGGATTCTTTAACGAATCCCCAGCCGCCAGGTAACGCACGTCGGCGCCAACGTTAAATCCCGAACGCAGTAACCCCAACGCCGTTTTGTTTTGAACGAGATTAGCAACCGCGGCCATCGCGGCGGCGCGGGTTTTGTCGACGCGGGCGGAGCGGGCTTGAGCCGCGAAATGTCGTTCTAGACTTTCAGCTAATGCGGCGTGCTTCTTCGTCAGCTTTGCGGCCTGCTTATCTTTCGGGTCCTCGCACCAGGGCATCCAGACCTCGCCGATTTCGAAGCTGGTGAACTTATTGCTGAAGCCCGAAATGTGATCCTGGTGTGAATGCGTCGCAATCACGATCGCGAGCTTCTTTCCAGTTGTCGTCCCAATATGGTCGACGGCGCGATCAATCATGTCGAGGTCACCTTTCGCGTGAACGCCGCAATCGACAAGGATATGTTTGTGAGTATCGCCGGCTCCCTGGATTGCAACCGGCACGGACACGAGGAAGCAATCGCCAAAGCCGATCCGGTACATGCGCACGCGAATCGTATTGGCCCCAAACTTGGGCGGCTTTGCAGCTTTCTTGCTGGTCTTCTTGGCCACCATCGTCAGTACCCCCTGTGCACGAGGCCAAAATTCATCGGCCGTTTGTGACCCTTACGCGGCAGGAAATCCGAAATTTCTCTGTCGCCGTAGGTCGCCATCGCCATCGCCGCTTCGGCCGTGTAGTAATACTGGCGCTGCCGCTGCAATCGCAAATTCTGCGCATCATCCTTGCCGAGATTTTTCTGAATTGCGTAACGCACTTTGCCTTCATCAGTCAGCACTAACGTTGTCCCGCCACGAAATGTGAATCTCTCCGAAGTTCTGTCGGATTTATCGAGCGGCACTTCCATCTGTTGCATCAACTCGGCAATGATCTCAACTCTCAAACTCCCGTCTGGCGCAACACGATGAATCGCATGAAACGAAAACGCCTGGACTTTGTCATCCGGGTTCAAGCCCAGGGCTTTCGCGTTCGTCCGTCCGAAACGACTCAGGATCTTAGCGTTCTTAACCTTCTGCTGCGGTGTGGTGGGCTTGGGAATATCAAACTCAAGCCCTTCACAAACCGGCGGCTCGATGCCTTTCATGACGTCGGGTGGGCACCATCGCAATGACTCTTCGGCTAACGATGTAACCCCCTCGGGATAAATGCCGCGGAGCCGAAAGGCCTCGATCAACGCCGCGCGATAACCGTATCGGTCTGTGGGAACCAAATCGTAATCTGCGGTGACCATTGCTCGGAGGAAATCGCCAAACGTGATATCGATCGGCGGCGAGTAGTCGAGCGCGCGAATGCAGATGTTTGCAAAATGCTGCGCGGCTTTCGCCGCTTCGCCCGCCAGACGGTTCGCGAGATCGGGATGAAGATTTCCCGGACTGGTGACCGAGCCAGCGCTTTGCGCGATTCGCATCAAGTCGCGCGTGCGTCGCATGTAAATCGTGAAAAAAGCGTCGAAGACGGCCGCCACCAAAATTGAGCCGCGTTCGTGTGGCTCATCTAACGTTTCCAACGCTTTTGAGTTTGGTTCGGTGCCAAGGGCCTGACGGAGGGCTTTGCGCATTCCCATGGCCTCGCCAAACTGCTGCGCCAACTCAACGAGTGGGTTCGTTGTCGACAGCTCGTCTTGAATCACCGGCCGACCGCTGTCCGGCTGCACACGTGGCGCAAGCTGCTGCTGATAAATTCGGCCGCCGGTTCGCTGAATCATCTCCAGTAGCGCTTCGCGATAACTGAAGTGCTGAAACAGCGCGATGGTGTCGGCAAACGCCTCATGAAATGCCGGCGTGTCGGGACCGGTCGGCTCCATGAAAAATTCGCGCTGGCCATCAATCAAAGCGTGCGTAGTCTCGTGTGCAATGATGTCGTGTGAAAGGCAAGTGAAGACGGTTTGACCCGGAAGGTTGCTGCCGGGATCTGAGCCAGACGCCGGAAAGTACCCAAAGACAATCGCACGGAGATCGCGATCGTAATAGGCATTTGCTTCCTGCATCGCATGCGGCAGAATGCGCAGCTTGCGACTGTACGGATCGTCTTTGCGCGCGCCACGAAATCCCCAACGAATTTTCCGCCCGAGCGCAATCTCGAACCGGCGAATCGTCTCGCTCGCGACCGCATAAACCATCTGCTGATGAAAGCGCGGATCGGACTCGCTCGGGTCGAGCCCGCCACGCAAGAGCAGTGCGGGATCATCAAGATCAACGGGCTCGTAGTACACGTTATTGCTTGCATCGTAATCGACAACAGCCAGGTACTTGCCGACGGGTCCGGGAAGCAACTTCGTTGGCGGATCGTCTGCGGCTTCGTTGCGAACGTTGACCGTCATGAAATTCCCGAGGTTACGGCCTTGCGATGGGTCGAATGCGTAAGCCTTCAGCGGACGCTCTGCCGGTGTTTCGTCATTCATGTTGTAGGACATGAGGTCTTCTCCTGATATTCAGCGCTACCGAGCGAGCGTCACAGTAAGGTGAAGGTCATCGCGTCGACTCATGTTTTTGGAGATAGCAATTATTTTGGGCGCGCGCACGATACTCCGTTTGCTTCGCGGACTCAAGGATTTCGCTACTTAGTCCACAATCCTCTGCGTTCCTCTGCGAATTACCTCAGCGTTGCGCAGCGGTTAGGTTTTCCGTCTTAGGAGCAGAGACCGCAGAGACGCCGAGGATTTCTCGGAGGTACGGACAGAAAGTCTCGCAAGAAGTTACGAACGATTATTTGTCGCGGTGACTGGCGATTTCTAAGGTAAAACAGGCTGAGGCGCGGAATGGCGAAATGTTCGCGCAGGCGCTTGCGCAGGAGATTCGCGCGCGTCTGCTCGTAAGCTGCTTTGTCCATTTGGCGCTTGTACGGTTTGAGCTGAGACTCGACTTCACCAGTAATGGCCGAGAGTTGATCGTCGACCATGGCGTGGCGAATCGCGTCGTCCAACATGCGGTCGATGCCGGTCAAAGACTCTTCAAGCTTGCGCGTGTCCGGCCGCGCGGCGTCCTCGTACTCTTCACGAATGTCAGTGACGAGAGATGCCGCTCTTCGCAGCGCATCGCGCAATTCCTCAGGCGTCTGAGCAGACAGCTGTTCGATTGACTGAAGTGAACGCGTCAGGTGACTCAATACCACATCGCGCGAGAACAGTGACTTATCAGTTGATGCTTCATCGTCTCGGTCGGATTCGTCGTGACTACCGACGCGTGACTCGAGCCACTCCGCGTACTGGGCCTCGACTTCTTCCTGACAGTAGAGCAGCGTCTTGACCGTTCGCTTGTGTTTCTTGGCGTCGTACGAATCGAAGGAATGCTCAATGCCACGCAAAGCAACATGCAGCGGCACGCCACGCTCTTTCCAGCTTTCGATCAGGGCCCAGTCGATCGGGCTCAATATCAGGTGTTTGCCGCGACGGCGAATGAAGGTGTCTTCAATTTCGGAAAAGTAAGAGAAGTAATTCAAGTCCAATGTCCAAGGTCCAACGTCTAACGTCCGCCCGCCGTTACGACTTTGGGCTTTGGACTTTGGACTTTGGACTCGCTACGCGTTCGTAAACCAATCGCATTCCTTCGAGCGTCAATGTCTCATCAACTTCCTGAATGAATTTCGATCCCTTCGCAATCAACGGCGCCAGGCCACCAGTCGCGATCACTTTCGGCGTACCGCCAAGCTCGTCGATTATCTTGCGCAGAATTCCATCAACGAGTCCGATGTAACCGTGATAAAGCCCCGACTGTATTGCTTCGACCGTAGCCGATCCAATGATCTTCTGCGGCCGCTTGATCTCGACGCGCGGCAACTTCGCAGCGCGCTCAAACAATGCGTCGGCTGAGATGGTGATGCCCGGCGTAATCACGCCGCCCAGATACTCGCCCTGGGAATTGATCGCATCAAAAGTCGTCGCAGTGCCAAAGTCCACGACGATGCACGGCGCGCCGTACTTTTGAATAGCGGCAACCGCATCGACGATGCGATCCGCGCCGACATCTGACGCCGGCTCGTAAAGGATGTGCACCCCTGTGTCTGCCGTGTGATCGATGAACAACGGAGTGAGATCGAAATATCTCTCCGCCATCTGCTTGAGAGTGAAATTCAGCGGCGGCACTACCGAAGCAACCGCAATCGCGTCGATCGATTTGAAATCCAAACCTGCAAGTGCAAACAGATTGCGCGCGTGCACGCCCCATTCATCCACCGTGCGCGAGCGCGCAGTGGTCAGACGCCAATGCGTAACCAATTTTTCGCCGTCATAAACTCCCAGCGAAGTGTTTGTATTCCCAATGTCGATTACGAGCAGCATAATTTAGGTGTTGGGTGTTGGATATAGGGGTGTTGGTTTCCTGGTCTCTGAGACTAAATGTTTCCTTCGTCTTTGGTCTTTGGTCTTTGGTCTTCGGTCTTCGGTCTTTGGTCTTCAGTCTTTGGTCATCAGTCTTTCGGTATCTTGGTCTCTTCAACTCCGCTCTTAGCACTTAGCACTTTGCACTTTGCACTTTCCCGCTTTGCTCTTCTACACCCTACACCCCACCCCTACACCCTCCACC
>JBKPPE010000316.1:0-2914 GCA_046733375.1 Acidobacteriota bacterium
AAGAATTTGGTTTTTGAAGCTAAGCCAAAAGGCAGCGGAGCGTTCCGGCTGCTCGACACCGGGCCTGATGACAAACCGGTGGCTGATTCGCTACCTGCCGTGTGGTCTGAGATCGACAACGGTCGAGTGAGTTTTGCAGGCAATGTTGAGTTGCCGCTCGGGACCTGTTGCCGTGAAGTGGGCACACTGATCTTCAAAGGGACTTATGACGGCGACAATTCAATCAAGGGTCGCGCCATCTTCATCGCGAGCAGCACGGACGAAGAAAACTTCATCGGCTACCGTTCTGATGTCGGCACCTTCACTGCCACGCGCGAACCCTGATGTAATCTGTGGACCATGTCCGGATATCTTGATCACGCCTATGCGGAATCGTTGAGCGAGTTTGGGACGCCGCGGTTGCTGGACCAATGCCGTGGCTGGCTGCTGGAGCGAGAGATATCGCGGTCTAACGAGCGCGACGCGATGGGATGCTATCCGTTGTTCGCTTGCGAAAACTGGACGCACCTGAAGTCTGATTTACAGCAACTCGAAGACGAGCTGATTTCGGTCTCTTTGGTTACTGATCCGTTTGGGGAGTTTGATGCTGAGTATCTCCGAGAATGCTTCCCCGACGTGATGAAGCCATTCAAGCAGCACTTCGTTACCGACCTCACTCAACCATTAGAGTCGTTTGTCCATCCGCATCACTTGCGTAACGCTCGCAAGGCCATGCGACAATTTGAATTGGAACGTTGCATTGAGCCGCGGCAGTTTCTGGACGACTGGGTCAATCTCTATCAAACACTCATCGAGCGGCACGCCATCACCGGCATCGCGGCGTTTTCCCGCGCGTCGTTTGCCGCGCAATTGTCTGTGCCGGGAATCAATGTATTCCGTGCCGGCGAGAATGGCGTTACGGTGGGAATGTTGCTCTGGTACGAGCAAGGCGACCGGGCCTATTATCATCTTGGTGCTTACAGTGAGCGAGGTTATGAGGTAGGAGCGTCTTTTGCGTTATTTGATTACTCACTTCGCCACTTTTGCTCACGACAGCTCAAATGGCTTAACTTAGGCGCCGGAGCCGGCACCGGCAACAGCGATTCCGGATTGACTCGTTTTAAGCAGGGATGGTCCAACGGCGTCCGCACGGCTTACTTTTGCGGCAGAATCTTTGCTCGCGACAAGTACCAGCAACTCGTTGCGGCAACGAACGCCCACGCGACCGATTACTTTCCTGCTTACCGGCTGGGTGAATTCAAGTGAGCTTGATAAGTGTACTCCGTGAGTTTTGAAAACTTGGAATACGCCGCAGGCGTTCACTAAGTCCAGCCCAGGGTTGGAGCGCAGCGACAACCCTGGGTTTAATACCTACAATTTGCGACCAACCCTGAAAGGGTTTGGCTGAGAGGAACCCTTTCAGGGTTTAACGCTCCTCTTGATTTGGATCCCAGGGTTCTCGCTGCGCTCGAACCCCGGGCTAAGGTTAGCGAACGCCTTCGGCGTAATTTTAAACTGATGCGCTACTTAATGATGCGCTACTTAATAAGGAAACCTCGTGGGGAAAAACGTGGAAGAACTCTTAGCGGAGCTACTGCAAATACCCGTCACACAAGTTACGTCCGATTTGACGATGAAGGATCTCGACGTGTGGGATTCTTTGAAGCACATGGAAGTTATCGCCACTCTGGAACAACAGTTCGAGCTTCAATTTAGTTTTGATGAAATAGTTTCGATGCGAAGCGTCGGCGATATCAAGCGGGTTCTGAGTAGTAAAGGAGTTGCTGCTTAGCGTGGACTTGCGCGGGAAACAGATCGTTGTGACTGGCGGCGTCAAGGGTTTGGGCCGCGCGATCGTCGAGAAACTGGTTTCTCTCGAGTGCCGCGTAGCTGTCTTTGACGTCGATGCTGCGGGTCTCGACGAACTGCAAGCCACGCACCGGTCGATCCAATGCGTCGCTTGCGACGTATCCAATTGTGAGCAGGTGAAGGCAGCGACGGGAAAGTTCTTCGCCGATGGTGGTGCGGCGGATGTTCTGATTAACAATGCCGGCATTCTCTACAGCGAGCCACTCGTGAAGTTCACTGACGCCGGAGTCAAGCTGCACAGCCCGGAGAGCTGGGCTCGCGTGCTGCAAACGAACCTGAGCTCGGTGTTCTACATGACCGCAGCGATAGTCGAGAAAATGATAACGACACGCACGAAAGGTGTCGTCGTAAACATCGGCTCCGTTTCGGCTGCTGGAAATCCAGGCGCCTCGGCTTATTCGGCCGCGAAGGCGGGTGTGCATGCATTGACCCAGGCGTGGGCCGCGGAGTTAGGTCCGATGGGAATCCGGGTGATCGCAATTGCGCCCGGTTTCATGGACACCGACTCAGCTCGCGCCGCCACGAGTGAGACGGCGTTGCGCGAAACAATCAAACGAGTGCCACTGCGCCGGCTCGGTAAAGTTGACGAGGTTGCGGCTGCCGTCGTGGCCGCGATAGAAAATGATTTTTTCAACGGCAAGGTATTCGAGTTGGACGGCGGCTTGACGCTCTGAGGAGACATGTACGAGTACAACCTCGCGATTCGGTTTCAAGCTGTGGTTTCTGAACATGGGGACCGGACCGCGATTTGGTTCAGCAAGGGCGAGCAGGTCAGTTATGCCGAGCTGAATAAGCTCGCAAATCGAACGGCACGTTTTCTGGCCCAACGTGGCATCCAGAAGTCAGACGTCGTTAGTATCTCAGGACAAAAATCTGTCCTCACTTTTGCCTCGATGATCGCGTGTCTGAAACTCGGCTGTCCTTACGTGATACTGGATCCCGACAGCCCATCAGAACGTTTGCGCAAAATACTTTCAACCTGCCGGCCGTCCCTGTTGCTGGCTGAACCGGATCTAATCAACCGTCTTGCGCATCTCGCGATTGAATCACTCGACAAGAATAGCCT
>JBKPPE010000317.1:0-6460 GCA_046733375.1 Acidobacteriota bacterium
AAGCAATACAAGCTGACTCCGCTACCTGCGCCTTCAGTCGATACCGGCATGGGCCTCGAGCGCCTGAGTGTCGTGCTGCAAGGCGTGAAGTCGAATTACGAAACGGATCTGCTGAAGAACATTGTCGACTTCGTCGCGCAAGTCGCCGATCGAAACTACGAAGCCGAGACGCAGGAAGGTTTTGCGATGCGGGTGATTGCCGATCATGCGCGCGCGACGGCGTTCTCGATCGCTGATGGAATTCTGCCGGGCAATGAAGGACGCAACTACGTCATTCGCAAAATCATGCGCCGTGCGATCTATCAGGGACGTCACACACTCGATCTGGAAGGTTTGTTCTTTCACCGGGTGACGAACTTTGTGATCGATCAAATGGGCGAGGCTTATCCGGAACTAGAAAGCCATCGCGATTTCATCGACAAGATGGTGCGGCTTGAGGAAGAGCGGTTTGGATCGACGCTGACGGTTGGGTTGCAGAAACTGGACGAGTTGTTTGCGAACACCGGGAAAGGCAAAGTTCCGGCGTACAAAGAGCTAGCCCGACTCTACGACACCTTCGGAACGCCGCGTGATTTGATTCGCGTGAGCCTCGAAGAACGTGGCATTGAAGTCACCGAAGAGGAATTTCTCGAAAGGTTTGACGCAGCGCTCCAGGAACTTCAACAGGGGGGTTCGATTGGCAAGACTGAACAGAAGACGAAGACAAAACCGATTTATGCGGACGTAGCCAATCGCGTTCAGTCTCTTTTCCGCGGCTATGAAACTACTCGCGTTGATGATGCGAAGGTCCTCGCGCTGATTCGCGGCGATGAAGAGGTTTCAGAGTTGAAAGAAGGCGAAGATGGCGGCGTCGTGCTGGATCAGACTCCGTATTATGCAGAAAGCGGTGGCCAGGTTGGTGACGTCGGAACGATTGTCGCAGGTGGCACGGGCGTCTCGCCCGTGGGTCACGCGCAGGATGCGCGTGCCACCATTGGACGCGTGGCTGATACTTACGCGCCAGTGCAAGGGCTGATCATTCACAAAACCAGGGTGGAAAAAGGGAGCCTGAAAGTCGGCGACATCGTCACCGCCGAAGTTGACGTCGAAACGCGCGATGCGACGCGCCGGAACCACACGGCGACGCATCTCGTTCACGCTGCTTTGCGCGAAGTCCTTGGCATGCACGTTAAACAGGCGGGTTCAGTGGTGGCCCCGAACTATTTGCGCTTTGATTTCACGCATTATCAGCCGATGACTGAGGACGAAGTGAAGGAAGTCGAGCGGCTGGTCAACGAACAGGTTTTGCGGAACGTGAAGGTCGATACCGACATCATGCCGGTCGAAGAGGCGATTCGCTCGGGGGCGATGGCACTGTTTGGCGAAAAATATGCAGGGCTGATGCGTGTGCTGACAGTGCCGGGCTTTTCGAAAGAGCTGTGCGGCGGCACGCATGTGCGCGCCACCGGCGACATCGGCGTCTTCAAAATCACCAGCGACGAATCAATTGCTTCCGGTGTGCGTCGCATTCGTGCTATCACCGGCATCGATGCCTACGAACGTTTTCGTGAAGACGAACAAGTAATCGAAGAAGCTGCCGCGACGCTGCGCACATCTCGCAATGAACTTCCACACGTCATCGCGCGCCTGCAGGAAGAATTGAAGAAGGCGCGGCGCGAAGCCGAAGAATTGAAATTGAAGATCGCGAGCGGCGCGATTGGCAGCGCAACTTCAAATGGCGACGAAGCTCGCGAAGTGGCCGGCGTGAAAGTGGTAGCGAAAGAAGCCAGGGGTCTTGACGCCGGCGGTATGCGTCAACTCTCGGACACGCTGCTCGCGCGCATTAAGTCAGGCGTCGTTGTGCTGGGTCGCACGAACGACGGCAAGGCGTCGCTCATCGTGCGCACGTCGGACGATCTCACCAAGAAGGTTCCGGCAGGTCAGGTCATCAAAGAACTCGCGCCCATCATCGGCGGTCGTGGCGGCGGCAAAGCCGACATGGCTGAAGGCGGTGGCAGCCAGCCTGAGAAACTCACGGAAGCTTTGCAGGCTAGCTACGGCGTGATCGAGAAGATGCTCACGTAAGAAGCTATCCGCAGCAATAACCACGCCGATTTTCGTAGCCCAGCGCTTTTAGCGCTGGGCTACTTTCATACGGCCCTATCGGGACGAACGGATAATGTCCTCACGTGCTCCGCGCGAAATCCAATGCCGATGATTCGCGCCGGAATTCTTCGCAAAAATGGCCACCGATTGAATAGTTTCATTACTGAGGGTAGACGAAAATCAGGGTTGCCGAGCACGCGATGAATTACATTGTTCTGCAAAATTATCTGGAGCCTTTGCGTCATCCGCGTGGGGAACTCGCGGCGAAGTTGGACGCGCTCAAGATCAGCGAGCGACACAGTGTTTCGTGACAAGCGTTCTCCCAAAATATTCGCAGCCGCGACCGCGTCCTGAACCGCCAGATTGATGCCCACTCCGCCGATTGGCGACATCGCATGCGCTGCGTCGCCGATACATAACAAGCCCGGTCGATACCATTTGAGCAGCCGATCGATACGAACCGTCAACAGCCTGATCGGTTCCCAATCGGCGAGTTCGCTCGTGCGGTCGGCGACAAAGGGCGCCACCGAGACAACATCTTCGCGAAACTGCTCAAGGCCGCGGGCTTTGATGTTTTCAAACTCACCTTTGCGAATCAGGTAACCGCATTGCCAGTAGTCGCCGCGATTCAACATGACCATCATTTTGCCCTTGAGGATGCGGCCGAGGGTCTGTTCGCCATCCGAAGCTTTGCGCGACAGCCGAAACCAGAGTACGTCCATCGGGGCGCCAAACTTCTGAGTTTCGAGCCCTGCTTTGTCGCGCACAACCGAACCGCGACCGTCGGCCCCGATCGTTAAATCAGCGCGAACTTCAAGATCTCCGCCAGACGTTCTCGCCGCTACGCCGACAATCCGATCGCCTTCGGTGATAACGTTGATGACCTCAGCCCGCATAATCAATTTGAACGTCGGAAATTGCCGAGCGTGGTCAGCCAGAAAATCGAGAAAGTCCCACTGCGGCACCAGCGCAATAAACTTGCACTTAGTCGGTAGACGCGAAAAGTCCGCGAGCTGCAGAAAGTCTTCGCCGATCTGTCCGCCAAGCCGGCGCACTTCTTGATGGGGAAGTTTTAGAAAGTCTTCCAGCAGCCCCAGCTCGTGCATTAGTTCGAGCGTCGATGGGTGCACAGTGTCACCGCGAAAGTCGCGCAGAAAGTCGGTGTGCTTCTCCAGGACGACTACTTCAACGCCCCTGCGCGCGAGCAGAAACCCAAGCATCACGCCGGCTGGCCCACCACCGGCGATGCAGCAATTTGTGCGGATCTTCACGAGGCCTACTTATCTCGCGAGTCTGCGAAAGTCAATGCAAATTCCAGCTCGCCAAACTATTAAATTGTATTGCCTCCATGTATCATTTCCGCGCTCTTCAAACCCGGACACCGTTAAGGAGTCTTAAATGAGAAGAATTACCCTTGTAATCTTAATGACCGCAGTTGCCCTCGTCCTCTTTGCTTGTTCGAAGAATGAGAATACGAGCAATAGCAACAACACTTCACCGACTACGGCGGCAAAATCAACCGCTACCCCTGGAACTTCAACGACTTCAACCGCGTCGAAGAGCAGTGCCGGCGACAAGATTGGCGTGGCGGAATGCGATGAGTTCATCGCGAAGTACGAGGCTTGCACAGGTAAAGTGCCCGAGATCGCGCGCGAGCAATACAAGGCAGCTGTAGCCCAATGGAAATCATCCTGGAAAAAGCTCGCTGAGAATCCACAAACAAAGGGATCTTTGGTAGCGGCTTGCAAACAGGCGGCTGAACAACAAACGGCGGCGTGGAAGATGTACGGCTGCGCTAACTAAGTTCACGCGGTCGATTCGGAGTTGCTCAAGCCGCCCCCACTGACGGCCGGCATGATGCAAATCTCCGCGGAGTCTTTGAGTGGCGCGTCCAGGACTCGATCGCGACGGACGATGCCGCTGTTGACGAAGATGTTCACGTGCTGACGGACTTCTCCTTGTTCCGTCAGCACGCGATCTTTTAGGCCTGCATGTTGTTTCCACAAGTCATTCAGCGCATCGCGCACGGTTGCCGGTGACGCGTCAATCTTGATTTCCGCCGCGCCTGCCGTGAAGTCGGTTAGATAACCCGCAATTTGGAAAGTGATCATGCTTGAGCGCAGGCATCTTGCCTGGGTCGCGAGCATCCTGCTCGCGCATTCGGATTTCTGCAACTGCCGAGCTTTCCGTTTATACTTGCTCTTCTACATTGAATGGCGCGCGCGAGTCAAAAACTGTTAGACGAACAACTGAAAGAACGCGTGCGCGCGTTCTGGCAGGCACATCCCTGCGGCACAAAGTTCAGCGATGCGGAAATTGGCACCCGCGAGTTCTTTGCGCGGATCGAAGCGCATCGCTACGAAAAAGAATGGCACATTCCGGCCGCCGCGGACTTCACGAACACGCGCGGATTGAAAGTACTCGAAATTGGCTGCGGCATCGGAACTGACGGCGCGCAATTCGCTAAAGCGGGCGCCGACTACACCGGCGTCGATCTGACGGACGCGGCGATCGAGTTGGCGCGCAAACGGTTCGAGCTGTTTGGATTGACAGGGAAGTTTCAGATTGCGGACGCGGAAAATCTGGAGTTTCCGAATGAGTCGTTCGATGTGGTGTACTCGCACGGTGTGCTGCACCACACGCCGGATATCAACGCGGCGGTGCAGGAAATTCATCGAGTGCTGAAGCCAGGCGGCCGCGCCATTGTGATGCTCTATCATCGCGGCAGCTACAACTATCGCGTCGGTATCCGCGTCCTGCGACGAGCCGGCGCCGGTCTTCTCAAAAGCGATGCGGGCATCAACCTGATCAATCTGCTTACCGGCGAGCCCGTTGACGCATTACAAGAGCGCGCGGCGATGATGCGGGCCACAAATGGCGGAACGTCGGCCGATCAGTTGCTTAATGAAAGCACCGACGGCGCCGGCAATCCGCTGGCGCGCGTCTACTCGCGACGCGAAGCGCGACAGCTTTTCAAAGACTTTTCGAAAGTTGAGCTGCGCGCATTCTTCTTGAACAAACGATTCATTCCGCTTGTGGGGAATCTTCTGCCGCGCACGATTGAATCTGTGCTTGCTTCGCGGTGGGGCTGGCATTTGTGGATTTATGCTACGAAATGATCTTAGTACTTTGGTCTTTGTACTTTGATTAGTTTCCCAAGTCGCGCGTCTCCGTCGGCACGCGTCGGAAGACAAAGTACAAAGCACAAAGTTCAAAGTACCAAGGACATGCGAAGCATCCTGATTACTGGCGGCGCGGGATTCATCGGCTCGCATCTGGTCGATCGGCTTCTTAGCGAAGGCGATTGGCGCATCACCGTCATTGACGACTTCAACAACTTTTACTCACCCACGATCAAACGCGACAACATTCGCGAACATCTTGCTAACCAGAATTACAAATTGATCGAAGCGGACATCCGCGATTGCGCAGCGCTGGAAAAAGCATTCCTTGAGACGAGCTTTGATTGCATTGTGCACCTCGCGGCCCGGGCGGGTGTCCGGCCTTCATTGAAAGAGCCGCAGCTTTACGTCGAGACGAACATCAACGGCACGATGAATCTGCTCGAGCTGGCGCGAAAGCATGGCGTGAAGCAGTTTGTGTTTGGTTCGTCTTCGTCCGTCTATGGTGTTAACGAGAAAGTTCCGTTCGCCGAGGACGATCCGATCTTCAATCCGATTTCTCCGTATGCCGCAACGAAGGCGGCGGGCGAATTGCTCTGTCACACTTACGCGCATCTGTATGACATGCGGATCGTGTGTTTGCGGTTTTTTACTGTCTATGGCGCGCGGCAAAGGCCTGATCTGGCAATTCACAAGTTCGCGAAACTGATCAGCGAAGGGAAACCGATTCCGGTTTTCGGCGACGGCTCGACGCGGCGCGATTACACGTACGTCGATGACATCATTGCCGGCGTGCGTGCGGCGATCGACTATGACAAAACCAAATACGAAGTGATTAACCTGGGCGAGTCGCGCACAGTCGAATTGCGTGAGCTGATTGCTGTCATTGAAAACGAGCTGGGCACGCGCGCCGAAATTGACCGGCAACCACCGCAGCCGGGCGATGTGCCGCAAACCTTCGCCGACGTCTCAAAAGCAAGAAGACTGCTCAACTACAACCCGCAAACGCAGATCGAAGCCGGAATTAGGCGATTCATCGAGTGGTTCAAGGCGGGGCAGTAGGCCTGACCGTGAGGTTGCGCTCATACATCTGAGCGGCCAAGCCCCGAATCCAATCGGCCGAGTTCTACCTGCTACTGCAATCCTGCGCCATTCAGTTTAAAATGCGTCGGTTCCAGGAGAGGGATTTGATCACTACGGAAATCGAAGCAAGGCCGCAGACCACCGGGCGCGCGCGACGACGCGACGACGAA
>JBKPPE010000318.1:0-6685 GCA_046733375.1 Acidobacteriota bacterium
CACCTTGCTTCAGCGAGGTGATCCGGAAAAGTTGAAAGAACTCAGCCGTTTCAACGGCTTAGGAAAACCAAAGCGTTGAAACGGTTTTCAGTTTTGATTCGCCTGGATTCACCTCGCTGAAGCGAGGTGTGACTGAGATAATTTGAGGTTCGGAACAACCACATGACAAAGCGTCTCCACTTTTTGTTCGCAATTTTGGGGTTAATAAGCATCTCGCTGCTGCCGATTTCCAGCAGGACCCAGACACCCAAGCGCGCGCATGTCGTCATTCTCAGCACGACGGACATGCACGGGCGCATCTTTCCGATCGACTACTACACGAACAAATACGACAACGTCGGCATCGCCAAAGTCGCGACCCTCGTGAAGCAGGCGCGTAAAGACGATCCCGACTTGTTACTTCTGGATTCGGGCGACACGATTCAGGGGACGCCGCTCGAATATATTCACAACAAGCGCAACAATACGCCGCCCGATCCGATGATGCTGACGATGAACGCATTGAAGTACGACGCGATGGCAGTTGGCAATCACGAATACAACTTTGGCTTAAAGGTTTTGGAGAAAGCATGCAGCGAAGCAAAGTTTCCCTGGCTGTCAGCGAACACTTACGAAGTACCAAGCGACAAAGCGCGGACACACTACCCGCCCTACATCGTCAAAGAAGTGCAAGGCGTGAAGATTGGAATTCTGGGATTGACGACGCCGGGCATTCCGTCCTGGGAAAACGTGCCGAATTACGCGGGCCTTGAGTTTCATGAAACGGTCAGTGAAGCGAAAAAGTGGGTGGCCACGCTCCGTGACGGGGAAAAAGTTGATGTCGTCGTCATCGCGATGCACATGGGCATCGAAGAAGACCTGCGCACTGGGATTCCTAACCCTTCGACAGTGCCGAATGAGAATGCGGCGGTTGCAATTGCGCGTCAGGTGCCCGGCGTCGACGTGATCTTAATGGGACATACGCATCGCGAAGTGGGCGACTTGTTTGTGAATGATGTACTGCTGACTCAAGCGAATCGTTGGGCCAGCCACGTTGCGCGTGTCGATCTTTATCTCGACAAAGGCGAAGACAATCGTTGGCACCTCGGCGCGAAATCCGCGCGCACGATTCCCGTAACCGAGAAAACGGAGATCGATCCGGAGATTGCCAAACTTGGCGAGCCTTACGACAAAGAAACGCAGGATTGGCTGGGACGAAACATCGGTGAATCATCTGAAGAACTGACCGCGCAAGGCTGTCGCTTCCAAGATACCGCGATCATCGATCTGATCCAGCGCGTGCAGCTCGAAGCAGGCAAGGCAGACGTCTCGATGGCTGCTTGCTTCAATCCTACTGCGCACATTTCGAAGGGCGCGGTGACGGTGCGTGACATCGCGGGACTCTACGAATACGAAAATACGCTGGTGACAGTCGAACTCACGGGCCAGCAGTTGAAAGACGCGCTGGAACACTCAACGCGCTACTTCAAGGACTATCAGCCGGGAAAGAGTTTGGACGATCTGGTTGACACGCGGATTCCCGGCTACAACTTCGACGTCGCCGAAGGCGTGAGTTACGACATCGATCTCACAAGACCGATCGGCCAACGAATTCAGAACCTTAAATTCAAAGACCAACCTTTGTCGATGACGCAGAAGCTGCGCGTCGTCACGAATAACTATCGCGTGAATGGTGGCGGCGGCTTCACCATGTACAAGAACGCGCCAGTGCTTTATCGGTCGAGTGCCGAAGTACGCGAGTTGATCATCGACTGGGTCGAAAAAAACAAAACGGTTCCCACGCAGCCGACGAACAACTGGCGAATTGTGGGCGTGCGGTGAAGGAGCGCACGTATCCTGCGTGCGGGTCGCGGCATCCTGCCCGCAATCCTCTTTGCGAGTGATTAAAAGCACCGGCAGGGATGCTCGTGAAGCGCAGGCAAGATGCCTGCGCTGCCTTAGTCGGGCCGGAGCGCGGACAGCAGCTTCTCGTGAATCCCACCGAACGCGCCGTTTGACATGATCGCCACCACGTCACCAGGACGAAGTTCGTCTTTCAATGCGCCGACAATTTCGTCAGTATCAGTAATCGCAAAGGCGGGTTTCTTCGTAGCACCGACCGCCTCGATCAACTTTTCAATATCCAGCACGCCACCCATTTCTGAGGCGCGCTGCGCATCGTAGACACGCGAGACGATTACATAATCAGCCGGCACAAAGGCTTCGATGTAAGCGTCCTGGAAAGTTGCGTGACACGACGTGCGCGAACGCGGCTCGAACACCGCGACTAATCGACGATCGGGATACTTGGTTCGTAATGCGGCGAGGGTTTCGCGCACGGCAGTCGGATGATGTGCGAAATCATCGATGACAATCACACCGTTCACTTCGCCACGTACCTCGCAACGACGGCGCACACTTTTGAAAGTCGCCAGTCCCTCAGCAATTTTTTCTCGATCAACTCCCCACGCGTCGGCGGCAACGATTGTGGCCAGGCAATTGCGCACGTTGAAGTCGCCAATCAGCGGCGTCTGAAAATCTTGCCAGTTCGTGCCGTCGCGAAAGACAGTGAAGTGCGTCATGCCGTCAGCGAAGCGGATGTCGCGCGCCTGCCACTTCGCATCGTCAGCGGTGCCGAATGTTTCCAGTTGCGTGAAAAGTTTTTCCCCAAACGAAGCCACCACTTCACGCACATGCGGACCGTCCCAACCAACGATTAACTTTCCGTTGCCGGGCACCAGATTCATCAAGCGCCGAAAGGCCAGTTTCACCGCGTCGAGGTCTTTGTAGATATCCGCGTGATCGAATTCGATGTTGTTTACGATGGCGACCTCGGGCAGGTAGTGCATGAACTTCGGACCCTTGTCGAAGTAAGCCGTGTCGTATTCGTCGCCTTCGATAATGAAATAGTCGCTATCGGTCACGCGAAAGCTGACGCCGAAGTTCTGCACGACGCCGCCCACGAGAAAAGTAGGATTCAATCCAGCTTGGTCAATCACCCACGCGGCCAGACTCGTCGTCGTTGTCTTTCCGTGAGTACCGGCGACGACGAGCGACCGGCGTCCGCGAATGAACTCTGTCTTCAGCACCTCTGGCAACGAGCGATACAAAAGCCGGCGCCGCAGAGTCTCTTCAACTTCCGGATTCCCACGGGGAATGGCGTTGCCGACGACGACACAATCCGGGGCAGGCGTTAGGTTCTCGGCTTTGTAGCCGCGCATGATTCCGATGCCGAGGCTTTCAAGCATCGTTGACATCGGCGGATAAACGTTTTCGTCTGAGCCGGTCACGCGGTGGCCTTGTGCCTGGAGCATGCCGGCAAGGGATGCCATGGCCGTGCCGGAAATTCCGATCAGGTGATAGTGCATGTCAGTTGCAGACCGCCAGCGAAGGATTGTAACAGGAGAGACGTGAGAATCAGGGAGTAACAGTTGCCGCCGAAGCCTGTATGTCAGTCGCATTAGCCACGCTCGTCAAATCGCTGCGCACCATGTCTTCGATCAGCGCGTGAAAATCGAACTCAGGCCGCCAGCCTAGCTCTCGGCGCGCTTTGGTGGAATCGCCAATCAGCGACTCGACTTCAGCGGGGCGATAAAACTGTTCGTCCTGCACGACAAAGTCACGATAATCGAGACCGGCTTTAACGAACGCCAGTTCGCAAAATTCGCGGACCGTATGTGATTCACCGCTGGCGACTACGAAGTCGTCGGGCTCGGCTTGCTGCAGCATTAGCTGCATCGCGCGCACGTAATCTTTCGCATGTCCCCAGTCGCGACGCGCATCCAGATTGCCGAGCCGAAGCTCCTTTTGCCTGCCGTTTTTTATCCTTGCGACGCCGGCCGTGATCTTCCGGGTTACAAATTCGAAGCCGCGCCGCGGACTCTCGTGATTGAAGAGGATGCCGCTAACGCAAAACATACCGTAAGCCTCACGGTAATTTCGCGTGAGATCAAAACCGGCGACTTTGCTGATGCCGTATGGTGAGCGCGGATGAAAGGGCGTCGTTTCTTTCTGCGGCACTTCGCGCACCTTGCCGAACATCTCCGATGAGCCTGCGAAATAAAACTTGCACTGCGGCTGAAGTTCACGCAGCGCCGCCAGCATGTAATGAGTTCCGTTGATGTTTGTATTTATCGTCGAAAACCCGTCGGCGAAACTTTCAGCAACGAATGATTGGGCGGCGAGGTGATAACACTCATCGAACTGATGCTGACTGATAACCTTGAAAATACTTGGGTAACTTTCGAGGCTCCCGGGATGCAGCGTTATCCGGTCGAGCAGATGCTGGATACGATTGAACCGGCGCTGCGGATCTTCGAGCGCCACGCGGCGAACAAGTCCGTGAACCTCGTAACCAAGTTCGAGCAGCAACTCGGCAAGGTAACTACCGTCCTGTCCCGTTAACCCCGTAATGAGCGCTCGCTTCGTCATCTGCTAATGTACGAGTTGGTGCTTCTCGAGTTCCGCCGTGGCTGCCTTTGAATCGTTGATTGCCTGCTGTTCGCGGACCCAATCGATTAGTTGAGGAATGCCATCCTCGAGGCGAACGCGCGGCTCATAACCCAATTTCGTGCGAATCAACGAAATGTCACTGATGCAATGGCGAATGTCGCCCTCGCGGTATTTGCCGACGATTTCCGGCTCAATGTCTTTGCCGAGATTGTTGGCCAGCATCTGAAAAATTTGCCGAATTGAAATTGGCCGGCCGGTGCCTACGTTAAAGACATTGAAATTCGCCTCTTCTTTTTCCAGGGCGAGTAAATTCGCCTGCACGATGTCGCTGATGTGCACAAAGTCGCGCGTCTGCTCGCCGTCTTCAAAAATCATCGGCCGCTGATCATTCAGCAAACGTCCGGAAAAGATCGCGCAGACGCCCGTGTAAGGATTTGAGAGCGCCTGTCGCGTGCCATAGACGTTGAAGTAACGTAGCGCCACCGTCGGGATATCGTAAGCGCGGCCCACGGTCAGGCAGAATTGTTCCTGATCCTGTTTGCTGATCGCATAAACCGACGAAGGAAACAGCGGCTTGTCTTCGTTCGTGGGGCGCGGCGTGAGTGTGCCGCCACAGGTCGGACAGCTAAAATCCCATTGCCGCGCCAGTAGTTGTTCGTTGGTTCGCAGCTTCGGATTGATCACGCCGCACTTTGCGCATTCATAAGAACCTTCGCCATAGATCGACATGGACGAGGCCACGATCAGTTTGCGAATCTTCTTTCGGTTCCGCGTCAGCTCTTCCAACAGGACCGACGTCCCGAGATCGTTTGCGCGCACGTATCGGACAATTTCGTACATTGATTGGCCGACGCCGACTTCGGCTGCTTTGTGAAACACGACGTCGACGCCGTCCAGCGCGGCGCTAACGGCCGCGGGATCGCATACGTCCGCCTGCACGAACTCTGCCGCGGGATTCAGATAACGGGGCGCGCCGTCGCTGTGCACCTGACTAACCAGAGCGTCCAGCACCCGCACGCGATGACCACGCTCAACGAGCGCATCGACAAGATGTGATCCGATGAATCCGGCGCCGCCGGTGACGAGGATGTTAAGTTGTTCCATCTTGTGCCTTGTTGCGCAACCTGCGGATGAATATCTAACGGGCGTGATGATGAAGTCAAAGGCGCGAAGGCGATGCTATTTGCCGGCGGAGTTGCCGCGCGCAACCTGTTCGTAGATCTCTGTCAGGCGATCCGCGGCCGGTTGCGGCTGAAAACGGCTTAACGCTTTTCGTTTTGCATTGGCAGACAACTCCTGCCTTTTTTTTGGATCTGCAAGTAAGTCGCAGATTGCCTTGGCGAGAGCCTCAGAGTTTGCGCTCTCAACGAGCAGACCGTCCTCATTATGCTGCATAAATTCCGGAATTGGACCCACGTTAGCGGCGACGCATGCGCAACCAGCCGCCATGGCCTCAATCAGCGCAATACCGAGTCCTTCGTAAAGCGAAGGAAAAACAAACACGTCACACACTCGCAGTAAGGCTGCTACATCGCGACGCGCACCGAGCATGTGGAAACGATCCACAACGCCCACCCGTTCAGCTTCACGCCTCAACTCATCGCGCCAAGCGGGATCGCTCAAGGCGCCCACCGATAACAGATGCGTTGCCGGAAAGCTCGCAATGACTCGCGGCAAAGCTCGCACTGCATAAATCAATCCTTTTTGGGGCGACACACGACCGACGTTGAGCAGGACGATCGCGTCTTCCGGTAGTCCACATTCACGCAGCAACTCGCCGCGCGATTTCTCGACCATTGGAAAAACAGATTGAATATCAATCGGATTGTAGAGCAGTTCGATTTTCTCTGAGGGAAAATGCAGATGCCGATGCGCGCTTTGGCGGACATATTCGCTTACCGCAATCAAGCGTTCGTTGCCGACGCGCGCTGTCCAACCATCGATGGCTTTCACGATTCGCCGTTTGGTCAAACTCACATCGGCGCCGTCCGACCACGCCGCCTGTTCATGATCGGGATTGTGCACCGAGCTGATTACAGGCACGCCGGCGAGCCGCCCGGCGACGCGGCCGACAACGTTAGCGGCCCAGAGATGACTATGGACGACGTCAGTCGGATTCGCTCGCAGCCAGCGGAAAACTTTTCGGATTCCGGTGGGCAGACTGCGCGATCCGCGGCAGTCTATGCTGATTACCGGCACGCCAAGTTTGCGAATCGGCTCCAACCAGTGCGTGGCGTCCGAGTTAACGGTAAAC
>JBKPPE010000319.1:0-9189 GCA_046733375.1 Acidobacteriota bacterium
TATAAGAGACAGGCCGACAACACAGTCGAACCCGACGAGACGGTAATTCTGACAGTGGCAGCAGGCACAGGTTATAACGTTGCCGCAGTGAACAACTCCGCCACCGGCACTATTACGAATGACGATTCCTCCGTGTCGGTAGCGGTGGCTCCGTCCACGGTGGATGAGGACGGCGCGACCAACCTCGTTTATACGTTCACCCGCACCGGCTCGACCACCGGCGCGCTGACGGTGAACTTCTCAGTCGGCGGAACGGCCGATTCCAGCAGCGACTACACGCAGACAGGTGCGGCGAGCTTCACGCCACCCACTGGCACGGTGACTTTCGCTGCCGGCAGCTCGACGGCGACCGTGACCGTTGACCCGACGGCGGATGGAACGACCGAGCCTGATGAGACGGTGATCCTGACCGTGACTTCGGGCACCGGCTACGAGGTCGGCGCTCCCAACTCGGCCACAGGCACCATCAACAACGACGATAACGGCGTGTCGGTGGCGGTTTCACCGGGCGCGGTGAATGAAGACGGGTCGACGAACCTCGTCTACACCTTCACCCGTGGCGATTCCAGCGGCGCACTTACCGTCAACTTCTCGATCGGCGGGACGGCGACCTTTAACACCGACTACACGCAGACGGGCGCGGCGACCTTCGCACCGCCCAACGGCACGGTGACCTTCGCTGACGGCAGCCTGACGGCCACGGTGACTGTTGATCCATCTGCTGATTTAACGGTCGAGCCTGACGAGACGGTGATTCTGACGGTAGTTGCAGGCAGCGGCTACACGGTCGCTTCTCCGAGCACGGCTACCGGTACGATCACCAACGATGACACGGATGTGTCCGTTGCAGTTGCTCCGGCCTCCACAGCCGAAGACGGTGCCGGGAACCTTGTCTACACGTTCTCGCGCAGTGGTGTCACTACAAGCCCGTTGACGGTGAACTTCTCGGTCGGCGGTACCGCCACCTTCAACACCGACTACACGCAGAGTGGTGCGGCCAGCTTCACCCCGCCCACCGGGACGGTAACCTTCGCTGCCGGCAGCTCGACGGCGATCGTGACAGTTGATCCGACGGCTGACGGCTCGGCCGAAGCCAATGAGACGGTGATTTTGACCGTTACGGCAGGCACTGGCTACAACGTCGGTGCGCCAAGCGCGGCCACTGGCACCATCACTAACGACGACACGGAGGTAAGTGTGGCGGTATCACCATCGTCGGTGTTTGAGGACGGGGCGACGAACATGGTCTACACGTTCACGCGAGTGGGCATCACGACTGGTGCGCTCACCGTCAACTTCTCCGTCGGCGGAACGGCCACATTCGCACCTCCGGGTGGAGATTACACCCAGACAGGAGCGGATACCTTCACTAACGCTGGTCCGGGCACAGTCACCTTCCTCGCCGGCAGTTCGACGGCAACCGTGACGGTTGATCCGTTCGGGGACGCAGACCTGGAGCCCGACGAAACGGTGATTTTGACCGTGACAGCGGGTGCCGGCTATACCGTCGGTTCGCCCAATTCAGCGACCGGCACCATCTTGAACGATGACAACAGCCCGCCGACTATCCAGGTCGGCTATGGTCAGTGCAACGCGGAGACGACTGGCACAGTGAACCTCCTCGTCGGGGACGTGGAGACACCTGCGAACAGTCTGACCCTGAGCGCTACCTCGTCGAACACCTCGGTGGTGTCGCTCGCCGACATCACATTTGGCGGCAGTGGCGCCAACCGAACATTGAGGGTCAAAGCCAAAATGCTGAGTGGTGTGGCGTTCTCGGATCTCACCATCACGGTGAGCGACGGAACGTTCACGAGTTCGATCAACGTCAGAGTCATCGTTGGCACCAACAAGACCGAGACGATCAACATCGGCACCACTACTGTGGGGACCGATATGGTCTTCGGCGGCAACGGTGACGACACGATCAACACTGGGGCCGGTAACGACCTGATCTGCGGCGGCAACGGTGGCGGCACAATCAACGCCGGTCTTGGCAATGACACGGTCGACGGCGGGAACGGCAACGACACCCTTATTGGTGGCGACGGCGATGACCGCCTCCTCGGCGGGAACGGCAACGACACCATGACCGGTGGAATCGGCGCCGACTTCTTCGACGGCGGCGGCGGCACTGACACGGTGACGGACTTCAATCCGGGTCAGGGCGACACCAAGACAGGAGTGGAGATCGGCGCACTGTTCGGATTACACGATTGGGGCGAGGGGATTGCTTATCTCGGCCCACCACCTCCCTGGCCGGTCAGCGCATTTAAGGCGCTGCTGTGGACTCATCCTGCGGGGTGAGGATATGAGGATTGACTTTTTATGAAGTCACTAACCAAAAGGAGCGCTCGAGCAATTCGAGCGCTCCTTTTTTCGTCTACCCTCACATCTGCGCGCGGGTATGGCTACCGCATGATTCGATCGCGGCGTGATTACTGAGGTCAGAAAAAATCGGTGGTGACGCTTACTTTCCGGCGAGCTCGCTCAAGTACTCTTCGAACAACTCTCGATCGCGGCCGCTCATCTCGCTGATTTTTGCGCCGATGACGTAACCGTCGTCGCGCTTCTCATAGCGTACGGGCGTTGCCTGGATCTCGACAGATCCGCCGTTCGGCAAGTCGAGTTCAATCGACATCGACCCTTCTCCGCCGCTCAAGTATTGCTCGTCGATTTTTTGCGCGTGGAGCACCACTGCCAAACCCCCGGCGCTGATGTTCACCGTGTGGCCGGCGACGGCGCGCATGTGTTGCACGCCACTTCGCGGGTCCGCTTCGCGCAAGAGGACGCTGAATTCCAGCCGGGCTTGCAGGTTCGCTTCAAGACGCGGAGATTGCCGGCGCTCTTCAGGGTTGGGTGCCAATGTCGGATCTCCTCGTGTCCGTCAGATTCAGTTAGCGCTCACAGATTCGAAACCAATTTTGTACTTCTTGATCTTACTGTAAAGGCGCGGACGATAAATGCCAAGCATATTTGCTGCCTTCTGCTTGTTTCCCCCCGTGCGTTGCAAGGTGCGCTCGATGACAAACTTCTCGATGTCTTCAAGCGTCATGTTCGGTGGGACGTCCCAGGCCATCGCCGGCGAGACCGCTGACGGTGCGCTGCCATTGTCGAATGGTAGATCCGGTGGTTCAATCAGCTCACCCTTGGCCAGCAACACAGCGCGCTCCAGGACATTTTGCAGCTCGCGGACGTTCCCGGGCCAGCCGTGTGAAAATAATCGCTGATACGCTGATTGCGAAAGCCCGGCAACCGGCCGATCGTATTTCTCAGCATAGAGTTTGAAAAAGTGATCGGTGAGCAGCTGAATGTCTTCCATGCGTTCGCGCAACGGGGGCACATGAATCGTAATTGTGGAAATTCGATAGAAGAGATCATCGCGCAGCAAGCCGTCGCGAATCGCGTCAGCCGGCAGGCGATTGGTCGAACAAATCAAACGAAAATCGACGGGGTAACTTTTCTCGGAACCGATCTTCCGGCAACTCCGCTCCTGCAGCACGCGCAGTAGTTTGGGCTGAAGTTCCACCGGCATTTCCGCGATTTCGTCCAGCATTAACGAGCCGCCGGCGGCGTGTTGTACTAATCCTTCCTTGTCTGCGTGCGCGCCGGTGAACGCCCCTTTTGTATGGCCGAACAATTCCGACTCGATTAGTTCTTTCGGCAGCGCGGCGCAATTTACTTTGACGAAAGGCTTCTTCGCGCGGAGTGAATTGTAATGTACGGCATTGGCAATTAACTCCTTACCCGTGCCTGATTCGCCTACGATTAGCACGTTCGCGTCGGACTTCGCCACGGACTCGATCGTTTCATAGATCGTCTGCATCTGTTTTGACGACCCGATGATGTTGAAGTATTCGGCACGGGTTGAAAGTTGCCGCCGCATATTTGCGGTTTCCGCCATCAACTCGCGCCGCTCCAGGGCCTTCTCTACCAGTGGCAACAGCTCCTCAAAGTCGAATGGCTTCTCGACGAAATAGAAAGCGCCCGCTTTGATTGCTTCTACCGCGACCTGCACCGAACCGTAACCTGTCACGACGATGACCTCGGTCGCGGGTCGCGCATCTTTCATGTGACGCAGCAGTTCCAAACCATCCATGTCTGGTAATTGCAGATCGCAAATCACCAGGTGGTGTGCTCCGCCGTCGAATAAATCAATAGCGGTTGTTCCGCTCGAGCTGACGTCGACGGCATAGCCCTCCTCGCTCAGATGTTGGCGAAGGGAATCGCTCATCATGGGTTCGTCGTCAACAACCAGAATCCGAATATCTTTATTTTTTGCTTTCGTCATTACTCTTTCACGCTCCCTGTTTTATTTCGGAGAGAGGTAACTTCTTTTTATTGGGAGAGAGGTAGCTTCACCCTAATTGCTTCATTCTCGAAATCAACAACCCCGCCGTGCGCTTCGATGATCCGTTTAGCAAATGCTGCATGAATTCCCGGCGATGGCGCCGCACTTGTTTGTGGTGCGAGTCCAGTCCACTCGACCAGCGCCAGCGGCAGTCGCTGACTTGAAAGACGTTCGAGTTTAATTGTCACCGTAGCATCGCCCGCCCGCCGTGCCAGTGCTTCGCGTGTCAATGCGCTGAATGCTTCGGCTAGGGCGTGCGGATCAAATGCGCCGGTAAGCTGGTCGTGATTTTCCAGATCTGCCGCGGCCACAAGCGGGCCGCTGACGCGATAAGCCGGATCGTGAACTGCTGCATGAGCTATGGCGCGCAGATCCGATTTCGGCTGGCGCCGCAAGTCGAGTGGTTGTGCATAACGAACGAGCGCGGCCATCTCTTTGGCCGCATGGTCGAGACCTGCCACCAGTTTTTCGACGGTTTCACGCTCAGTCGTGGCGTTTTCGTCACGATCCAAGCGCTTTCGCAGATATGTGGCGTATAATTTGAGTCCGTTAAGTTGATTTTTGAGATCGTGCACGATTCTGAGCGTCGCTCGACCCAGATCTTCCAGAGCCTTTGCGTCCAGGTGTTTGGCGGGTGCAGATTTCATCGGGAAGCGTGGATCGTAACGGCAAAGCTGTACGAAATAAACCCGATTGAGTTGTGATTTTGTGTCGCGTTTTGGTTCGTTGTCACAACAATGGCAAATCATCGTATCGTAGTCGTGCAATAACGGACAGTGGTACCTTCGCAATCATGCCTGAGCGAGCATTATTTCTGGTCGTTGAAGATTTCGAGGACAGTCGATTCATGATGCGACAACTACTCGAGATGGCGGGATACACGGTTGTCGAGGCCACGGATGGCGAACAAGCCGTCAGAGTCGCGCTTGAGGAGAAGCCTGCGATTATCTTAATGGACTTGAGCCTGCCGAAGCTTGATGGACTAGCAGCAACGCGCGAAATCCGCCGGCACCAGGGATTTCGCCATGTTCCGATTCTGGCAATCTCTGCACATGACGGTGATGAATCGCGTACGGCGGCTTTAGAAGCGGGGTGCGACGAATACATAACCAAGCCGATTGACTTCGACCAGCTCAGCTCACTTGTTCATCGTTATCTTACGAAGTCTCACTGACTTAACGCGATCCGTTTGTATCGTAATCGCTCGTGGACTGCCCGATTACGTGGCAATCGGGCTAGCCTTTGTGGCCGTGCAGTGTGCCGCTTCAGTCGCATTCTGCTGGCACAACCCTTGATGGAGTTTTGAGTGTGAGTTCCTGCGGATCGACCCCTTGCTTTGCAAGTTAGGCAAGAACCACCGAGCGAAGTAACCTCCGCGCCTCACGGAAATGTTTAATTAAAGGAGAGCACTATGACTGACCGAGCGCGACTCGGCAGCATGGACGAGTCGATTATGAACGGCGAATTGGACATCCCACACACTCGCGTGCGCCTGGATCAAGGCGTCATGAAAGATCAAGGCGTCATAAAAAAAGACCGCGTCGGTCCGGAGTTTGTCAGACAAATGACGCATGAACTGCGAACGCCGCTCAATGTAATCATCGGATTGTGCCAGTACCTGGAACGGGATCAGCAAACGCCTCTGAGTGAACGGCAGCGTGATACCGTTTCGCGTATGGAGAGGAATGCCGACGCGTTGTTGACGACTGTCAATCGGCTGCTTGAGAGTCTGCGGACCGGCAATTATCATTAACTGTAGCTACTTCGCGAACATGAACGAGATCAGCCGCGGCGGCTTTCCGTCGTCTTCTTCGTGCCACCACTCTTTAAGCGTATCCAATTTCAATTGGTGTGATTCTGCAGCTTCAAGAAAATCTGTGATGTGATGTAAGAACGCGGGAATCTGAGTTGTCTGTTCCGCTTGCTGAAACCGCGCCTGAGTTCCCTGATATTGTCGAAACGGATGAAGCTCGCAGACGAAAAACTTTCCGCCGGGAATTAGGACGCGAGCTGCCTCGCCGAAAATGAACGGCAATTCCTCGACGTGTTCCAGCACAAGATTACAAGCGATCAGATCAAAAAGCTGATCGTCCGCCGGCCACGGTTTTGTAATATCGGCAATTTCAAAAGTAACGTTCGCAGCCGGAACGCGTTGCTTTGCCTGCTCGAGCATTGCTGCTGAGAAATCGAGCGAGCGCACTATCTCACTGATGCCCGCTAGCAACTTTGTATTCTTACCCGTACCACATCCAAGTTCGAGAGCCACTCTAAAGCGCAAGTTCTGTAGCTCGCCCCGCGCAACCTCTTCATCCAGATCGCGCGTCCGATTCTTATCAGAATCGTACGTTGCGGACCATGCGTTATAAGCGTCCTGGACTTTCACGTGCGCGAGTTGGCCTATTGATCGAGAACGGCAAGGGCCGGAGAGTGATTTGGGACGGCCGCGATTGCAGGAATTTTGATTGGACGTCGCGCGCGCACGTAGCGGCGGGCGAGCCTCAGTATCCAAAGGGCGATGCACCCAGCGCTCAACAAGAAATAGAAGAGTGCTTTCAGCGCATGAGGATTCTCGGTGAAGTAACTCAGCCCGGGAGGATCGTATGTGTTTGCCGGCAGCGACGGCTTCTTCAGCCAGCGGTGAAGGTTAATCGACGAATAATAATTGAAGTCAGGAAATTGCGTCGTCGAGTGAAGTTCTTCGATATTCAAAAAATATGGAGGATCAATTGAATCGACAATCAGTTGCCGTCCGTCGTTCAACGTGACGAGCACGACAACGTGTTCAAGCTCGCCCTCGAGGTACAGTCGTTGTGCATGAATGCCGAGCGATTCGGCCATGTTGATGAACGCGCGGGTTGACTCGCCGCATCGACCCTTGCCGGTTTGCAATGCGGACGCGGCGGTGTCTCGGAAAAACGGACGACCGACAACGGGGTAATTATTAGCGGTGACGTTACGCCGCAAGTAGTTTCGCAGCGCGATAATCGTCGACGTCGTATCCGTGGCATTCGCCTGGCGCACGATGTTCTGCGCCATCTCTGTGACATAACGGCTCTCGCGATGTTGTGAAACTGCCTCAGAGATTCCTAAAGCGAGCGTAGCGAGAAGAATCGCCGCAACGAAGTACGCTCGCCAGTTGGCAAGCAGTCGCGATCGAGGTTTGGGAGAGGGTTCACTCAATGTTAATCGTCTCCGCTTTACGACGAGAGCCGTTGGAAAGAAATGAAACCACCGTTCGGCCTTGCGTGCAAGCCGGAGAGGGTTTTTAGTAATGGGGCTGTGTTGCTGGCGCGACTCATGTCGGTCCCGGAGCGACCAAAATGTTTATAGAACTAGAATCGGAAAGATCATCAAAGCTCCGGCGGAGTGCAATTTTCCCTCTCCGAAGCACATTGCGCTCCTTCGGAGCTGGTAACACCTACCTGGTGCGCCACCTATAAACATTGGCCGCGCTGCGGTCAGGACAAATACAGCTTCGGTTGCCTGCAATTACCCCACTACAAGGCTTTTCGCCTGCGACAAAAAAAGGGCGAGAGACTCGCATCTCTCGCCCTAACGATTTAGCAGCTTCGGCAGGTTGTTTTCCTGCCGCCTGCCTACTGCCGTCTGCCTTCTGGCTTTTAGTAGTCCATGTCGCCGCCCGGCATCGGAGGCGTGGCTTTCTTCTTGTCCTCCGGAGCCTCAGCAATGACGGCTTCGGTGGTCAAGAGCAAGCTCGCGATCGACGCCGCATTTTGCAGAGCCGTCCGCGTGACCTTTGCCGGATCGATGACACCGCTTTTCACGAGGTCAACGTACTCGTCGGTCGCGGCGTTAAAGCCGAAGTTCGGGTTCTTTTCCGCCCGAACTTTTTCGATGACGATCGAGCCCTCGTGGCCCGCATTGTTGACGATCTGGCGAAGCGGCTCTTCCAGGGCGCGGCGGACGATCTGCACGCCAATCTGCTCGTCATCATCCTCGAGCTTGAGATTGTCGAGCGCCTTCTGGCCGCGCAGCAAAGCGACGCCACCGCCCGGTACGATGCCCTCTTCGACGGCTGCGCGGGTTGCGTGCATTGCATCCTCGACGCGAGCCTTCTTTTCTTTCAGCTCGGTTTCAGTAGCTGCGCCAACTTTGATAACAGCGACGCCACCGACTAATTTCGCGAGACGCTCTTGCAGCTTCTCCCGGTCGTAGTCAGAAGTCGTGTCTTCGATTTGTGCGCGAATCTGCTTCACGCGACCTTCGATGTCCGAAGCTTTGCCGGCACCCTCGATGATCGTCGTGTTGTCTTTGTCGACGACAATGCGCTTCGCGCGACCCAGATCTTCGACTTTAATGTTCTCGAGCTTAATGCCGAGGTCTTCGCTGATCGCTTTGCCGTTTGTCAAAATTGAGATGTCCTGAAGCATCGCCTTGCGACGATCGCCAAAGCCGGGCGCCTTCACTGCGCAAACGTTAAGCGTGCCACGGAGCTTGTTAACAACCAGTGTCGCCAGCGCTTCGCCTTCAACGTCCTCAGCAATGATCAGAAGCGGCTTGCCTTCGCGCGCCACCGTTTCGAGCAACGGAAGCAGATCGCGGAGCGCGGAGATCTTCTTCTCATGGATCAAAACCAATGCGTCCTCAAGCACCGCTTCCATGCGCTCCGGGTTTGTCACGAAATACGGTGACAGATAGCCGCGATCGAACTGCATACCTTCGACCACTTCGAGTTCGGTCTGCATCGTCTTGGCTTCTTCGACTGTGATGACGCCGTCCTTGCCGACTTTGTTCATTGCTTCCGCGATCAATTCCCCGATCGTGCTGTCGCCGTTGGCGGAAATGGTGCCGACCTGAGCAATTGCGTCGCCCTTCAC
>JBKPPE010000320.1:0-6004 GCA_046733375.1 Acidobacteriota bacterium
CTCATCGAACGACCGCACGCCAAACACACCGAGCCAGTTGTAGTAATCGGCGATGCCCGTATACGCCAGCGCGTAGTTCGGATCGAGCTTGATCGCCTGGTTGTAACATTCGATGGCGCGGGCGAGTCCTGATTCGGTGTACGTGTTCCAGTGATAACGGCCGCGCAGATAAAATTCGAAGGCGGCCGGGTTTTCAGTGCCCCGCTTCGAAAGCTGCACGCGTTCATCGCCGGTCAGTTGAGGCAACAGTGCCGTCGTAACGCGCTCGGAGATCGAGTCTTCAATTTGCAGGACATCCTTTGATTCTTCATCGAATTGATCGGCCCATTTTGTGACGCCTTCGGAAACGTCCATCAGTTGCGCTGTAACGCGCAGCCGCTCACCGACGCGACGCAAGCTACCATCGACGACAAAGTCGACGTGCAGATCGCGGCCGGCGATCAGGGGATCGAGTTCTATTCCTCCATAGCGCAGCACGCTGCTTGTTGGCCGCACGACCAGCCGCCGCACGTTGCTCAAACGCGTGATCAGCGCATCGGCCAGACCAACACCGAGATATTCATCGCCGGTATTCTCGATCGGCGAGGTCAACACTTTGAACGGCAGGACTGCAATCGATTCCTGCCCCAGGTGAGATTCAATCGGCAACGTGGGCAGCGCCGCCAGGCGGTGATTCAATTTGCGCAGCAAGTTGTCGAACCGTGGATGGCCGTGCAAACTGTCCAATTCAGGATCGACTGCGGCATAGAGAACCCAGACATCCTTGATCTCTGCGGCGCGCTCGAGCATGTCGAGGGTGGCTTCGACGCGACCCAGGGCGCATTGCACTAGTGCGAGGTGATAAGGCGAGATAAAGCGCCGCGAGGCGACTTCGTCCATCTCTCGTAGAACGGCTTCGGCCTGCTCAAACTTGCCGGCTCTCGCGTATGCCGTGCCGAGTCGGCCCAAGGTCCGCGACGCTTTTCCTACTGACACGACGCACCGTTCGGCGTTGGCAACGGCTTCCTCATGTTGGCCCAGCGCGCTTAACATAAAGCTGGACAAATAAAGCAACATAGGATTCTCGGGCTCTGCGTGCTGATACTCGCGACATACCGCAAGCGCCGATTCGAATTGTCGAGCGTGATACAGACACCAAACCCGGCAAAAGCGCGTGATGATCGAAAAGGGATCAATCGAAACTGCCGCCTGGGCCTCGCGCGAGGCCTCGGTGAAACGCCCTTCCATTGCCAGTTGGAATGCGTACCAGGTGCGCGCCGGCGCATAATTCGGATTCAGTTCAATCGCTCGGAAGAGTTGTCTTTCGGCCCCGTCCCACGCAAAGTCGCGACAAAGTTTCGCCTGGCCCAGTGCGCAATGAGCTTCAGCCAGGAGCGGATCGATGGAGACTGCCGTTGCCGCCGCCTCGTAGGCTGCGACACCACACTCATTAGAAGGCAGGACTGAGTAGATTCCGAGCCAGTTGTAATATTCTGCGATTGCTGCGTGCGCGACCGCGTAATCCGGATCGATTGCAATCGCCTGGTGATAGCAAACGATAGCCTTTGCGAATCCGTCTTCCGTGAACTTGTTCCAGTAGGAGCGACCGCGGAGATAAGCCTCATGCGCTTGCGGATCGTTGGTGCCCCGCTTGGCCAGATTCAAACGCTCGTCGTTAGTCAGGTGCGGCACAATCGCTTCGGCAACGTGCGCAGAGATTGTGTCTTCGAGCGTCAACACGTCCGTGAAATTCTCGTCGAACTGGCCGGCCCACGCCGTCGTACCGTCACTGACGTCGAGCAACTGCAACGTCACGCGAATGCGTTCGCCCGCATGGCGAATGCGGCCGTCAAGCACAAACGCGACGCCGAGTTCGCGGCCGGCATTAAGCGGATCGTCCTCGACTGTGTACCGCAGGACGCTGCTCGTCGGCCGTACCGCAAACCTCCGAATCGAACTAAGGCGCGTGATGAGAGCGTCTGCCAACCCGGTGCCGAGATAATCGCCGACTGCCTCGCTGCCCGGCAGATCGATCAATTTCAAAGGCAGGACGGCAAGCGCAGTCTCTGATGAAGCCGGGCTCGGCTTGACTTGTCCTGGACGCGGCGCGTCGGGCAGGTTCGAAAGCGGACGCCCTTCGAGGAACGAAATAATATCGTCGCCCAACTGTGCGGCCGTCGGATAACGCCACTCCGGTTCCTTGCGTAGCGCGCGCGCGACAATGTCCTCCAGCACGCCGGCGAGATCGCGTCGCAGGACCTCGATGGTGGCTCCGCGGTTGCGATAAATATGCTCCAGCGTGGTTTCTTCGTTTCCGCGGTGCAGCAAGTCATGCGGCCGTGTGATGATGATGCTTAAAGGCGCGGGCGACTCTTCGCAGATCACGCGGGCGATTTCATGCGGTGCGCGATTAAACAAACGGTAAGGACGATGGCCCGTCAACAATTCATAAAGCAGCACACCCAGCGAATAAACGTCGGTCGAAGGAGTGATCGGCGCGCCCTGCACCTGTTCCGGCGAGGCGTACTCAGGCGTCATGAGGCGCATGGCCGTCGCGGTTGGATCGTGCGTGATATCGCCCGCGAGATCCGGATTCAGCAGCTTCGCGATACCGAAATCGAGCAACTTCGGCACTCCATCGCAGGTCACCAAAACGTTCGACGGCTTGATGTCGCGATGCACAACCTGCTTCTGATGCGCGTAATTCACCGCGTCGCAGATTGAGCGAAACAACTTCAGACGCTCGTTGATGTTCAGTTGGCGTTCGTCGCAATACAGGTAAAGCGGCTGGCCTTCGATGAACTCCATCACAAAGTACGGCAACCCATCGTCAGTTGTGCCACCGTCGAGCAGCCGCGCGATGTTTGCGTGGTCAAGCGACGCGAGGATCTGCCGTTCTTTGCGAAAACGCCGCAGGATGAAATCGGTATCCATGCCGCGCTTCACGAGCTTGATCGCGACGCGTCGCTGGAATTCTCTGTCCGCACGCACGGCTTCGTAAACCGCTCCCATTCCGCCGCGGCCGATTTCACGGACAATCTGGTAGGCGCCGAGGCGCCGTCCGATCAATGGATCGTGATCGTCGGCGAACGGATCGAAACGTCTGGCTTTAATGTCCGCGGGAATCAGATCTTCCAGGGAGTACTCACCAGACTCGTGGCGGTCCAGCAGACTTACAACTTCCCCTTGCAGAGTGGGGTCCTGCGCGCACGCCTCGGACAGATAAGACGCGCGTTTCTCCGCCGGCATATCCAGCGCCGTCTGAAAGATGTTCTCAACTTGTCGCCAGCGTTCGGGGGTCATAACTCACTAGTGGCAAGCGGACGAATTACAATTGTGTGGAAGAACTCGAAAGACACGCCTCAAAAAAGTTCTACCTAAACTGGGGACATCATCGTAGACGACGCAAAAAAAAAGATCAACGATGCGTGCTTCGCGATAGTCGGGCAATTGGGTGTTGCTGGTGACGGAAGCTGTACTGTCCTGGCCGCAGCGCGGCCAAATGTTTATAGCTCGCGTAGCAAGTAGATGTTAAAGCTCCGGAGGAGCGCAATGTGCTTAAAGAGAATATTGCGCTCCTCCGGAGCTTTGAGGATCTCTCCGATTCTAGCGCTATAAACATTCGGTCCCTCTGGGACCGACAAGAGTCGCGCTGAACACACAAATTACTCCACTACCGGCTTCGCGGTTAGATTCCGCCTTGGGTGCGATCAATGAACTTGAAGTTCGCGTCGCAGCCATGCCTGCGCCATGCGCATGTCGCGCTTCACCGTTGGCTCGGAAACGCCAAGCGCTACCGCGGTATCGGCAGCGCTCATCCCGCCGAAAGCGCGCATCTCAAGCACGCGCGCTTTGCGCTCATCAAACGCGGCGAGTTTTAACAATGCTGAATCGAACGTTAAAAGAGCGGCGGCATCATCCTGGGTGAACACCGGCGAGACATCGTCGAGCGATATCTTTTGAAACTCGCCGCCGCGTTTCGATGCGTTTTTGGTCCGCGCATGGTCGACCAGAATTTGTCGCATCAAACGCGCAGCGACGCCAAAGAAATGCGCGCGGCTTTCCCAGCGTGGCAGTTCCTGTTCAACCATTCTGACATACGCCTCATGAAGGAGCGCAGTCGGTTGCAAGGTTTGCGCCTGTTGTTCGTTTCTGAGGTAACCGGCGGCGAGCTTGCGCAATTCCTGATACACGAGAGGCATCAATTGATCGAGAGCGTCTTTCTTGCCCTCTTGCCAATCGATGAGTAATCGCGTGACTTGGCTTGGTCTATCAGATGCGACCATGAATCACGACCTCAGGTGAACTGTGTGGGACGTGGATTATATCAGGCACGCATACGAGCCAGAACATGAATTGCTCCTGCCGTATTGCAACGCACAAAAAAGAACGGCCACGCCTTTCGGCAATGGCCGCTCCCTAGTTGTGGATCCTCCGTTTTGTTTTAGCAGAACGCGCTGGAGATGCTTTCGATGCGCTGCCTCGCCTTTGGTGTCAGACTCTCGAGCGTGGCCAGAACTCTTTCGTGCGTCATGCCCGTGCCGAGATAGGTCCAGCGATTCGCTTGAAGTTGAGCGCGCCGGAATTCTTCCTTCTCTTCGTCGGTCAACAGACGTGCAGTGGCCCGTTCGAACGAGTCGAGATCGAACTCGACCTGTTGCTTCAGTCCACCATCGATGAAGCCGCCGATTGCGATGTACTCTTCGACGCCTTTCATGATCTCTGCTTCGCTGCGCCCCCCGGCCAACGATTCGACCATCAGCGTGTCCAGCTTCGCGTGTTGCACTTCTTCCATCCAGTGGTGCCGCAGCAAACTCTTGAACTGCGGATCGAGTTCCTGATCGTCCTTGATGCTGTCCACGTAGTGACGTTGGACCATCCATTCGATGTGTAGCGTCGTCAGCGCAATGCCCAGCGGATCGTGTGCCAGAATCGCGTCGGCGATGGCCTGCGGGGGACCGATCACCGGGCAATTTGTGCCGAAGCCTTCTTCGAACTCGCGCTGAAAGCGCTTGAACAACTGAATGTGCTTGGCTTCTTCGCCGGCAAACTGCAGGAAAGCCCTCATCGGATAATCGTCACCGTGCACCTGATTCCGCGCATGGTCGATGACGAACGGCAGAATGAATTCTTCCACCAGTCCAAAAATGCACAGGTACGCGTTGCCCCTGATTTGATTCAACAGCAGCTTCTCTTCATCGTTCAGAAACGTAAGCTGCTGCACGCGCGCGAAGCTCTCCGGCATGAACGGCTTAGAAAAATCGAGCCGCTTAGTTCCACCGATAATGTCCTCAATGCGCCACCGAATCGTTTCCGCCGATGCCAAAGCCGATTGATATGTGTAACCGTGATTCATCATTTGCAAGCCTCCTTCTGCTTGCTGTTGCGGCGGTTGGTTTATCTCCGCCTCATTAACACATGCGGAAAATCGCAGCGTAGCGGATCACGGTAAGGAAACTAATTTCAATTCTGTGAGTTTGCGCAAAGGCCCGCGTCTGGGTTAGAAAAATAGACTACCAACATTTCGAGGGGAAAATGAAGACTCAAATCAAACTCGTTTGCATTTTGACGTTAGTCATCTGCGCAGCAAGTCCTGCTTGTAAGTCAACGAAGAACGCCAATACTGAGAGTGCGCGGGCGGCCAATACTGCCACTACCGCCGGTAAACCAGATGACAAAGGCATCATCCATTCAGGCACTGGAACCGAAAAAGAAAAACCGGCCGCAGGTCGATCCAACGTGCAAGGCCACGTGCTTTTTAACAGCCAACCCGCGCCCGACATCGACGTCAGGCTGTGTGAAAAGTTCAACCAGTTTCTCGATGGTTGTGAGGGACGTACTTACACGGCAAAGACTGATGCGAATGGCGAGTATCTGATCAAAGATGTTCCGCCCGGAATCTATGAAGGCCTCATCGCGAAAGTGTTCGACACTCCGTACTTCGTATTCGCGACTTCGGGATTCATCGGATCAGCGAAGTACGAACTCGAAGCCGATCAGACATTCTTTGCGCCGGATTCCAATC
>JBKPPE010000321.1:0-4991 GCA_046733375.1 Acidobacteriota bacterium
GCCTGACCCCATACAACAAACTCGACATGAGCCGCGTCAACGCCAACGCGGATGTGAGACCGGCCGCCATGCCGACGAAAACCGACGTCATGCCCTGCCCTATGACCAGCCGCAGCACATCGCGTTTTTGCGCGCCGAGCGCCATACGCAAGCCGATTTCATGTATTCGCAAGGTCACGGAAGTGGCCATCACTCCATAAATGCCGATCGCCGCCAGCAGCAACGCCAACACGGCAAAAAGACCAAACAAGAGCAGTCGAAACTTCGCTTCCGAAAGCGTCCGTTCAAGCAATTGGTCCATTGTGCTAACCGCGGTAATGGGTTGGTCGGGGTCGAGGGCGCGCACTTGCTCTCTGATGGCGGAGGTCAATGTCGCAGGAGGCGCAGTCGTCTGCACCGCCAACATTAGACTGTTACTCCAACCTTCGCGCCGGTATTGAGTGAGCGGCGCATAGACCATCGAAGAAACGGGCCGATTCAGAATTCCACCTTTGACATCTGCGACAACTCCGACGATCGTGCGGCGCTCTGCGCGATTGGCTGGTGTCTGCTCTTCCGGAGATCTTAAATTCTCCGGCGGACCCATGAAAATCGTCTTGCCCACGGGATCTTCGTTGGGAAAGAACCTTCGCGCCAGCGTTTCATTAATGATCGCGACCGGCTGCGAGTTACCTTTATCTTCGTTAGCAAAGGGCCTTCCTGCCTTAACGCCTACTCCGAATGTCTGAAAATAATCGGGACTAACCAACGCAAAGCGAACCAGCGGCACTTTATCGAGCGACGTCTCGGTGCGACCTTCGATACTCAAAAACTTGCCCCAAGCGTCGCCCGCGCCAAGCGGCAGAATCGTGGCCGCCGTTGCCGTACGCACGCCCGGCAGCGCGCGCACGCGTTGCAAAAGTTGCTCATAGAAATTCAATCCGGCGGGATCGCGCGGATCATCAACGGTAAGTGGCAGAGGGTACTTTGCCTGAGGCAGTGTCACTCTCATCGTCAAGACGTTGCGCGCGGTAAAGCCAAGCTCTACCTGCCGCAGTTTGATGAAGGTGCGCACCATCAGTCCTGCACCTGCCAGCAGCACGAGCGCCAGGGCAACTTCGGCAACGACCAGGAGCCGGCGCACGCGGCCCTGTTTGCGGCTGCCGATCCCGCTGCGGCCCCCTTCGTTGAGCGATTCGCGTACGTCGGATTTTGCGGCCTGGAGAGCCGGGAAGAGCCCGAAGATCAAAATCGTCAAAGAGGCCAGGACGAAAGTAAAAATCAATACTCGGCCATTCACACTTATCTCGTTACCGCGCGGCAACGAAGCGGGCAGGAGCGACGCAAGGAAATCGATTCCCCAGATGGCCAGCAATGCGCCCAGCGACCCGCCCACCAGACCCAGCGGAAGACACTCGACGATCACCTGCCGTACGATGCGCGCGCGACTGGCGCCCAGACTGGCGCGAATCGCGAGTTCTCTTTCTCGCGCCGAGGCGCGCGCCAGCAGTAAGTTGGCGACGTTGACGCAGGCCACCAATAGAACGAAGGCGACCGCCCCCAGAAGTACGAGCAACGCGGTGCGCGAGTCGCCCGCGATCTGTTCTTGCATCGGCACAATTGATGCGCCCAGACCTTTGTTGTCCGGGTATCGCTCTTCCATACTCTTCGCGATGGCGCTCACTTCTGCCTGTGCTTGCTGAGGCGTCACGCCCGGCTTCAAACGCCCAATCAAATTCACGAAATGATTGTTGCGCGTCGCCATGTTGTCATTCGGCGCAAACGAAATCGGCACCCACAGTTCCACCTCCGGTAAATTGTCAAAGAACGGTAGCCCTCGCGGCATGACGCCTGCGACGCGGTAATTTTCGCCCGCAAGCCTGATATCGCGTCCGACGATGTCTCGCTGTGCGGCGAACCGTCTCTGCCACAATCCGTAACTCAAGAGAACAACCCGGTGCCTGCCAAACTGTTCTTCTTCGCTGGTAAAAAGACGCCCGAATGCGGGAGAGACTTTGAGGACTTGAAAAAAATTAGCGGTGACCGACGCCCCCTGTATGAGTTCGGGCGCGCTTCCTTCGGAAGAAATATTGAAGTCGCCATTGTAAAAACCGGCGAGGCCATCGAAGACATGATTCTGATCGCGCCAGGTGTAGTAATCCGGAAGCGCGCTGCCGGACGTTTGTATTCCCTGCGAGGTCATGGTTGACCAGAGGAATACGAGCCGATTGGCCTCGGGGTAGGGCAAAGGCCGCAGCAACACCGCATCAACGACGCTGAAGATCGCGGTGTTGGCGCCGATGCCGAGCGCCAGGGTTAGAATCGCCATGACGGTGAATAGAGGATTCTTGATCAGCATCCGCAAGCCAAAACGAAAATCCTGCAACAGTGAATGCATGGTGTCTCCTTACTCGTACCTGAGCGCCACCAGTGGATCGACCTTCGTGGCGCGCCGCGCCGGTATGTAACAGGCGAGCAGCGCCACGCTTGCCAATAAGAGAGAAACTGCGCCGAAGGTGATCGGATCGGTCGGCGTTACGCCAAAGAGCATCACAGAGAGCACTCGCGTCAGCGCTAAGGACACAACGAGTCCGAGTGCGAGCCCCAACAGAATCAGGCGCGCCCCTTGACCGATGACTAGCCGCCAGACGTCACGCGTCTGTGCACCCAGAGCAACGCGCAATCCAATCTCCTGCGTGCGTTGCGTAACCGTGTAGTTGAGCACGCCGAAGATGCCAACTGCCGCCAGCAGTAAAGCGACGCCTGCGAACAGTCCCGTCAGTAGTGCATTGAAACGGCGACGGGCAATCGAGTCGGCGACTAATTTCCCCATCGGCTCAATGGCGGCCACGTACTGATCTTTGTCTCTTTGCTTGATGACGTTTCGTACGCTTGTCACAAGGCTGTCAGGCGGTACGGTGGTAGAACGCACCACCAGGCTCATGAACGGCCCGGGACCTTGGGTGTATGGAATGTAATATTCATTCCCGGCCTCAGCGTCGAGGCCCTCGTGCCGGACGTCTCCGACAATGCCGACGATCTCGCGCGCCGGCGGAGTAGCATTGTCGCCGGCCTCACCCTCGATGATGATGTGTTGACCTAACGGCTCCTGCCCGGCGAAGAGGCGGCGAGCAAGCGTCTCATTGACGATGATCACAGGCGGCGAATGTTCGTTATCGCGCTCGGTGAAAGCGCGTCCGCGCAAGAGTGGTATGTCGAGCGCTCGAAAGTAATCCGGCCCGATGATGCGATGATTAGACGTCGGTTTGTCTTCGGGTCTAAGAGGCGGCCGGCCGGCGATTAGAAATGTGTTTGCATTACTGTCGCCACCTAATGGCAAGGGATAAATGACGGAGGCCGCTTCGACACCTGGAATCGCCGCCGCCGCCTTAACGATTTCTGAGAACGCAGCCTGCTGCTGTTCCGGTTGCGGGTACTTACTCCTGGCTAAAGACAGAAGAGTGGTAACCACATGGTCAGAATCAAAGCCGGGGCGAACTTCACTCAGCCGCAGAAAACTCTTTCCCAGCAACCCAGCGCCAATCAACAACACCAGCGAGAGCGCAACTTCGGTCACCACCAATAACGCGCGAACTCGATTATGTGCCGCGCTGCTCCCCGCGCTGCGTCCGCTCTCTTTTAGAGAATCCTGAAGTTCGGCCCGGCTCGCCTGCAAAGCGGGCGCGGCACCAAAAATCAACCCGGTCAAAATCGAAAGCGTTGCAGTAAATGCCAACACCTTAGTATCCACGCCGGCGTGTTCTAGGCCTGGCATCGTCACCGGACTGGCAACTACCAACAAATGAACGCCCCACCAGGCAATGAGTAAACCGCACGCGCCGCCGGCCAGCGATAGCAATAAACTTTCGGTCAGGAGTTGTCGCACCACGCGACCTCGGCCGGCACCGAGAGCCGTGCGGATAGCCATCTCTCGGTAACGATCGGCGGCGCGTGCCAGCAGCAAATTGGCAACGTTGGCGCACGCGATCAGCAGCACGAAGCTGACTGCGCCCAACAAGACCAGCAGCGGCGTTCTGGAATACCAGGTAAGCTCATCGCGCAAAGAAACAAAGTGCGCGCCTAAGCGGAACCCTTCATCCGGATATTGCTGTTCGAGTTGCGCGCCAATTGTTCGCATCTCGCTTTCGGCGGCAGCTGTAGTCACGCCCGACTTGAGGCGCGCGATCACGCGCAGCGAATAGCTGCTGCGGCGTTGTGTCCGGTCACCAAGCGTGACCGCCAGCGGTCTCAGGAAATCAGTCCTTTTAGCTTGAGCGGGAAACACAAAACCTTCAGGCAGCACACCCGCGACCGTCGCGCTCGCACTCCCCACTCTGATCTGTCTGCCGATAATCTTCGCGTCCGCGTTAAAGCGGCGCCGCCACAAGTCATATCCGATTACGATAACGCCTGGCGCATTGGGCTGATCGTCCGCACGCGTAAAGACCTGGCCCAAGGCGGGCGAAACCTTCAATAGCGGAAAAAGATCGGCTGAGACAGCTGCGCCGGAAATCAGCTCTGGCTCGGCGTCGCCTTCGCGCAGCAGCGTGGAGGCTGAGTTATAAGCCGCAAGGTATTCCAGCGTCTTCGTCTGACTCTGCCAGTCCACGAAATCCGGATAGGAGACATTCGTGTGATGTTGCATGTCGGTCCTGTTGCCCCACGGGACCAACAGGTGGTCTGCTTCAACATAGGGCAAAGGGCGCAAGAGAACCGCATTAACGACGCTGAAAATGGCCGTGTTCGCCCCAATCCCCAGGGCGAGCGTGAGCACAGCAATCGCGGTAAAGCCTGGTCGCTTTAGTAGATTCCTGATGCCGTATCGTATGTCCCTGAACAAACCGTCCATACCCAGGCCTCCTGGTTTCACTCACTCATATCTGAGGGCGATGAGTGGATCGACCTTGGTCGCGCGTCGCGCGGGCAGATAGCACGCTAAGAGCGCCACCACGAGCAAACCGACAGTAACGAGCGCAAACGTCATAACGTCAGTAGGTGAGACGCCGTACAAC
>JBKPPE010000322.1:0-13119 GCA_046733375.1 Acidobacteriota bacterium
GTTTTCGACCACCGACGTCACCAGGATTCCTTCGCTTACGCCGAAATAGTCGGCCAGCTGTTTCGTCAACGTCTGTGTGCTGATGCCGATCCGGCGGTTTGCGCCGCCCATGTTAATCGTCCAGGTTCCATCGCCGCTCTTAATCTTTGCCGGGAAGTCCTTTCTCATTTTCTCCATCTTCTCACGCATCTCTTCGCGTGTCTTTTCGTTCCAGACTCTGTTGAAGGCGTCCCGTTTCCCGAGAGTGGCTGAAACTTCCTGCTCTGATCCACCGCGAGCGATCGTCAAACGCACATTCTGATCGGGAGAAGATTCGTTGACCAGACGATTCAGCTTGCGAGTGCTCGTCACGGCTTCGCCGTTGAACCCGACGATGACGTCACCTTTGCGCAGGCCGGCTTTTTCTGCCGGGCTGTCCTTGACGACTTCGGTTACGCCGACGCCGCGCACTTCGCGCATCCCGTAGGACGCCATGTTTTCTTTGCTGACGTCTTCAGCATGCACACCGAGAAATGTGCCGCCCTGGAAGAACAACGTGAAGTTCCGGTCAGCTTGTGGCGCCCACATGTCTGAACCAAGATCAAAATCAAAGTCGAAATCAAAAGCATCGTCGTCAAACGCCCATTCGGCTTTCGGAGCCTTGGGAGATTTGGCAGCTTCCGGAGCCTTCGGCGCTTCCTGGGCGCTCACGATGCCGCCGATAATGAGTCCGCAACTGAGAATAATTGAGAGAGTCAGTAGCAGCTTGCGAATTGTCATAAACAGACCTCCGATAGGGTTTTGACCGGTTTCACGCGGGGAAGGCCGGGCGAGTTCCAAATTGTTGGGCGAGAGTTACAGAACCGCGAACGGTAGTGAGCGGGATCAGGACTCAACTCCTTCGGTTAAACACTTGGTTTTTGACCGCTGAATCTTTATCCCGCTCACTACCGTTCGCGGTTCTGACCGAGAGCGTGGTTCAGTCAGCACCCAGCTGACGGTAGATTTCGCGCCCGTCGCTCATTTCAAGGGCAATCTTGCCTTCGGCATGGGCTTGATCGAGGTGCGCAACTGCTTCAGATACGGCGAGAAACTTATGCACGTCGTCGGCATCGGGAAACATTTGGCGGGAGAGCTCCCATGCGCTTGCGCCGTGCTTCGACACCAGCCGAAGCACGGTAGCCTGACGATCATTAATGGCGCGAAGATACCGATTGAAAAGTTCTTCGTAATCATGAATCGGTTCACCGTGGCCGCCATAGACCAGCGTCGGGGCGAAGCTGCGTACGCGCGCCAGGCTAACCAGATATTCGGCCAACGAACGAAAGCGGCGTGAGGGATCGATTGGATCGGGCGAGATGACTGGATTCGGTGTCACGCGTTTCAAAACACAGTCGCCTGCGATCACCGTGCGATCGGCTTCGCGCAGAAACGAACACGAACCCGGGGTGTGACCCGGAGTGTGAATCACGCGCAGCAATCCCGTTTCGAATTCCAGCTCGTCTTCATCATTAAGCGGGGTGCAATGGTCATCATCGAGCGAGTCGGCATACTGACGCACCTCGTCGTAAAGCGCGCGCATCGTTCGCAACTCATCTTCGGGAACGCCCGCGCGCATCAACAGACGCAGGCTATCTTCATGCTCCAGGCGGCCCGTGCGATGACCGGTCTCCCAGTCGTGCACGAACACTTCCGCATCCTTTGCTTCGTCGCGCAGTGAACGTGCGAGTCCGCAATGATCTTCATGCGCGTGCGTGAGCACGATACGACGAATATCGCCCGTCGTCAGACCGTTTTGTCGCAGTCCCGCGCGCAACGCATCAACCGCTTCGCGCGTCTTTGGGCCGGTGTCGATGATCGTGATCGGATCTTCTTTGATGAGATAGACGTTTACCGCACCGATGTAAAACGGGGTGGGGAGAGAAATGGGAACGATCTTCATAAGGCAAAAGTAAAAAGGTAAAAGGCAAAAGGAAATACAAAACTCACGTGAAGGGATGACCTTCACCATCGCCGATGGCGCGGTCTTTTTTGCCTTTTTCCTTTTGCCTTTTTACTTAGTACACGTATTTATTCGCTTCAATCATCGCGTTCGCGATCCGCTGACGCGCCGCGACCGTGTTGATGGGTGTCATCTTCGTGAATCGTCGTAGCGCCGCCAAAAGGGTGCGCAACTCATCGCCTTCGGCCATCGCTGCCAGGGTGTTTTTTGCGTAGGCTTCAATTCGCTCGACAGCATCGTTACAGAAGACGCGCGTCATATCGATGAAGCGTTCCGCAGCTTTCTCGCCCTGCGCGGCTGCCAGCTTTTGGGTCCGCAGAATTGCCGACTCCATCGCGTACGCATCCATGATGATGTCGGCGACGCCCATCAAAATCTCCTGCTGATCGGCAAGCCCCATCATGTACTTCTGCGCCGCGGTGCCAAGCGTCATCAGCGCAACCTTCTTCACGTTCGCTGCTAACTTCTGTTCGACGGCGAGCAGACTCTCGTCCGTGTCAAACGAAGGCATGGACGGATTGAGAATCTCGTCCATTAAGCCTTGCGCGGCCGGCAGCAGAGCCAGTCGCCCGCTCAGCGCCGCTTTCATCAAGCGTCCGGGAATCAGCATGCGGTTGATTTCGTTTGTGCCTTCGAAGATGCGGTTGATGCGCGTGTCGCGATACGCGCGCTCAGCGGGATAGTCGGCCGAATAACCATAGCCGCCGAAGATCTGCACCATCTCGTCGGTCACAAAGTCGCAGTATTCGGAGAGCGCAACTTTGATAATCGAACATTCCGCCGCGTACTCTTCGATGGCTTTCAGCCGCGCGTCCATGTCATTCGAATCTTTGACCGCGCCGAGACCTTCTTCGATCATCCCCAACGTGCGATAAGTCATGGCCTCGCCGACCCAAGTGCGAATCGCCATCTCGCCGAGCTTCGCTTTGATCGCGCCGAAAGAGGAGATCGATTTACCGAACTGCTGCCGCTCATTCGCATACTTCACAGATTCAGTGAGCGCGAGCTTCATTCCGCCCAGGCACATCGCACCGAGTTTGAAGCGGCCGATGTTCAGAATGTTGAAAGCGATCTTGTGACCTTTACCGACTTCGCCGAGCAAGTTCTCAACCGGTGTTTTCGCGTCGGCGAGGATCAAAGGCGTGGTACTCGAACCCTTGATGCCCATCTTGTGCTCTTCCGCGCCCGGGCGGCAGCCTTCCTGGCGCTCGACGATGAAGGCGGTGAACTTGTCGCCGTCGACTTTCGCGAACACCACAAAGATATCCGCGAAACCGCCGTTCGTAATGAACATCTTCTCGCCGTTGAGAACGTATTCCTTGCCGTCCGCACTCAGCTTCGCCGTCGCTTTCGCGTTCATCGCGTCTGAGCCGGAACCGGCTTCGGTCAATGCGTAAGCGGTGACCAAATCACCCGCGGCGATCTTCGGTAAATACTTCTGCTTCGCCGCTGCGGTGCCGAAGTAAACGATCGGTAAGAGACCAATGCCGCTTTGCGCGCCCAGCGTGGTCGCGAAAGATGCCGAGCGTCCGAGATTCTCTGCGATAAGCGAGCCGCTGGTCTGATCAAGCGCGAGGCCACCGTACTCTTCCGGAATACTGGCACCGACAAGACCCAGCTCCGCCGCCTGTTTCACGAGTTCGCGCGCCAGTTTCCAATCCTTCGCTTCCAGCTCATTGATGCGCGGAAGGACTTCAGCGTCCATAAATTGCCGCGTCGTGTCGGCAATCATGCGATGCTCTTCGTTGAAATCTTCCGGCGTGAAGATCTCTGAAGGCGTGCGCTCTTCGATTAGGAAGCTGCCACCTTTAACGATGTCCTTTTCCATTACGGCTGCCATTTTTTTTGATGCCTTTCTGTATGGGCAAGCCCTGTACCTGCCCGTTTACCGATTTGAAGCAGCGGGCAGGGGCAAGCCCTGCCCCTACAAGATCACAATCTTTCAAAAATTCCCGCGGCGCCCATGCCGCCGCCGACGCACATCGTCACCATTCCGTAGCGCGCGTTGCGTCGTTCCAATTCGCGCAGGATCGACGCGGTCAACTTCGCTCCGGTGCATCCGAGCGGATGACCGAGCGCGATCGCGCCGCCGTTTACGTTTACTTTGTCAGGATTCAACTCGAGCATCTTGATCACCGCGAGTGATTGTGCCGCAAAGGCTTCATTCAACTCGATCACGGCGATGTCATCGAGTGTGAGGCCGGCAAGCTTCAAAGCTTTCGGAATCGCGTACACCGGACCGATGCCCATCTCTTCAGGCGGACATCCGGCCGTGGCATACGCGACCAGGCGCGCCATTGGCTTAGCGCCGAGTTCTTTCGCTTTCTCTTCAGACATCACGATTGCTGCGGCTGCGCCATCTGACATCTGCGATGAATTGCCCGCAGTGATCGTACCGTTCATTTGAAACGCCGGCTTCAGTTTCGCGAGCGTTTCCGCCGTGCTATCCCGGCGCGGTCCTTCATCTTTTTCGAAAGTGATTTCCCGTTGCTGCTTCTTTCCTTTCGCATCGAGTTCTTCGACGTTGACATTCAAACGGACGGTTTCATCTTTAAATTTGTCGGCGTCCAACGCCGCAATCGCGCGCTGGTGCGAGCGCAGCGCAAACTCGTCCTGCTGTTCGCGGCTTACTTCGTATTTCTTCGCGACGTTTTCAGTTGCCAACCCCATGCTGAGATAGAAATCCGGATACGTTTCCACCAGCGTCGGATTGGGACGAATGATGTGGCCGCCCATCGGAATCATCGACATCGACTCAAGACCGCCGGCGATGATCACGTGCGCGCCATTGGTGCGGATGCGATCGCTCGCCATCGCGATTGTTTGCAGACCCGACGAGCAAAATCGATTGATGGTCATCGCGCTGGTTTCGACCGGCAAACCCGCACGAATCGCCGCGGCACGCGCGACGTTCATCCCCTGTTCGGCTTCCGGCATCGCACAACCCATGATCACGTCATCGACTTGCGCACCGTCCAAGCCGGGCACGCGCGCGATCGCCTCTACGATTGCGGCTGCCCCCATGTCGTCCGGCCTCGTGTGACGCAAAGTTCCCTTCGGCGCTTTGCCGACTGCGGTGCGAACTGCGGATACGATTACAGCGTCTTTCATAATCTTGTCCAAAGTCCAATGTCCAAAGTCCAACGTCCGCTCGCCCAATCTGACATTGGACTTTGGACGCGGGACCTTGGACTAATTTCGTAGCGGTTTCCCCGTTTTCAGCATATGCGCAATGCGATCCTGCGTCTTACGTGTTCCAATCAGTGACAGAAACGCTTCGCGTTCCAGATCGAGCAGGTACTGCTCGCTCACTCGGGTTGCGTGGTTCAGATCGCCGCCCGTCAAAATCCGAGCCAGCTTCTCTCCAATCAAAGCATCGTGATCGGAAATGTAACCCGCGCGCTTCATCAAGTGCACGCCCAGTTTCAATGTCGCCAAAGCCGGCGCGCCCAGCGCGAGAATGTCCGTCCGCGGTTGCGGCTGCACATAGCCACTCGCCGCCAGCGCTAACACTTGCTTCTTAGCGTCGGCAATCAACCGATCGCTGTTCATCGAAATCGAATCTTTTTCGCGCAGGAATCCCAAGTCTCGCGCCTCTTCGGCCGAAGTCGCAACTTTTGCCAGCGCAATCGTTTCGAACGCGCGCTTCACAAACGGGAACGGATCGGCGTCTTTCATGTCCGCAGGAATTGAATCCATCGCGCGCACCAGCATTTCCTTAGTGCCGCAGCCGGCGGGAATAATTCCTACGCCCACTTCGACGAGGCCGATGTAAGTCTCCGCCGCGGCGCGCACGCGGTCCGCATGCAGCACCATCTCACAACCACCGCCGAAAACCATTTGGAACGGCGCGACCACAACCGGCTTCGGAGAATAGCGCAGGCTCATCACAGACGATTGGAAGTAGCGCCCGATCATGTCGAGTTCATCCCAATTTTCGTCCTGCGCTTCCATCAGCATCAGCATCAGGTTCGCGCCGACTGAGAAGTTGACGCCCTGATTACCTACGACGAGACCAACGAAATTCTTTTCTGTTTCCGCGATGGCAAAACGCAGCATCTCGAGCGTGTCGCCGCCAATCGAATTCATCTTTGAGTGAAACTCGACGCAGGCAACGCCATCGCCAAGATCAATCAGGGAGGCGCCGGAATTTTTCTTGATGACCCCAGTGCGATCTTTCAACGATTTGAGAATGATCGTGCCCGGCGGATCGGCCAGCGGCACATATTTGGAAGAGGCAAAGTCAAAATAGAAACGCTCCCCGTTCTCCTGCTGGTAGAAAGTCTTCGCGCCGCTGTCCAGGAGTTTCTGCACATTCGCCGGAATCGTGCGTCCTTCTTCTTTCAGTTTCGCGGCAGACTTTTCGACGCCAATAGCGTCCCAAACTTCGAACGGGCCAAGCTCCCAATTGAAACCCCAGCGCATCCCGCGATCGACTTCGACAACAGTGTCGGCGATTTCCGGAATGCGATCCGCCGTGTAAGTGAGCGTTTGCGAAATCGTCTTCCACAGGAACTGTCCGACCCGATCTTTCGCCCACGTTAAAGTCCTTAAGCGCTCGCGCGTGTCCTCGATGTTCTTCGCCATATCGAGCGCAGGCAGCTTCACTTTTTGCGAGGGCCGATAGTCGAGCGTCGCAGTATCCAGCGTCCAAATTTCACGTTTGGCGCCGTCGCCTTTCTTACGTTGATAGAAACCGGCCTTCGTTTTGTTTCCGAGCAAACCGCGTTCGATCATCTTCGTCACGAACTCGGGCATGGCGAAAATTTCGCGCTCGGGATCGTCCGGCAAGTTCTCGTGCAGGTTCTTCACGACGTGCGCGAACACATCGAGGCCGACGAGATCGAAGGTGCGAAATGTCGCGGTCTTCGGGCGCCCTGCCGCCGGTCCGGTGATCTTGTCCACTTCTTCAATCGAGTAACCGTCGTCAAGCATAGTGCGCATGGTGACGAGCGCGCCGTAAGTACCGATGCGATTAGCGATGAAGTTCGGTCGATCCTTCGCGACGACAACACCTTTCCCAAGACGTTCATCGAGAAAGCCCGCCATTGAGCAGGTCACTTCACCTTGAGTCCATTCGGTGCGAATCAACTCGACCAGATGCATGTAGCGCGGCGGGTTGAAGAAGTGCATGCCGAGAAAGTGCGCGCGGAAATCATCCGAGCGCCCTTCGGCAAGTTGCGCCAGCGGAATGCCGCTCGTGTTCGACGCGACAATAGCGCCAGCCCGCCGATGCTGTTCGACCTTCTCGTAAAGGCTCCGTTTGATGTCGACGTTTTCGACGACGGCTTCAATAATCAGGTCGCAGTCTTTCAGCTTCGGCAAGTCGTCTTCGAAGTTGCCAATGGAAACCAGAGAAGCGCGATCGCCGGTGAAGAACGCGGCGGGCTTGGCTTTCTTCGCGGCTTCAAAACCGACGCGCGCGATGGCATTGCGATCCGGCTCTTGCACCCTCCCTGATGGTCGGGTTTCCGCCTTGTCTGGGGGAACTATATCGAGCAGAAGTGTCGGCACCCCCGCGTTCGCCAAGTGCGCGGCGATTTGCGCACCCATGGTGCCGGCACCCAAAACAGCAGCTTTTTTAACCTGAATCATGGCCGCAAGATAATACTGAATGAGCATTCATTCAGCAAGGTTTGCGAAGTGTTTACTGGTTAGGCCTCCAGGCTATGGCGCTGGCCAAGAGCGATCGCACCGGGCGACACCATCAGCGCGCACACAATTAGCGTTTTAGATGTGAGCTCAACCCAAAAAGAAAACTCGCGCTACTCTGCGAGTCGTCGATAGTATTGCCGGCAGCGAGTTCGCGGTCAAACCGCAATTTCAATTTCCCGCTTGACCGATGAACACGTTTTTGTCGATTTGCGCGGGGTTGCCGAGCACCACAAAACGAATGTTGCGCATGTACTTTTGCGAGACGCGTTGCACGTCCGCAGGCGTCACTGCGCGAAGTTTCGCGATTGTCTCAAACGAATTGCGCCACCCGCCGCCAATCAATTCGAACTCAGCCAGGTTCGCTGCCTGAGCAGCATTCGTTTCCTGACCGAGATAATACGTGGTCAGATATTGCGAGACGACACCCGTGATGTCGGTTGAATCCAGCGGCTGATCTTGCAGTCGCTTAATTTCGTTCAGCATTACCCGAATCGCTTGATTAGCATCGACAGCCGTCACGTAAATCCCGCCCACGTTCGCTCCCTGGCTGCTCAGAAATGCGCTCGGCGCATAAGAGAGATTGCGCTTCACGCGCACCTCTTCAAAAACGCGGTCGCGTAGCATTGCCGCGGCGACCTCCATCGGATAAATATCAGGCGAAGTGATAGGCGGGGCGGTGAAAAGTCCCTGGATATAATTTGTCGGCAGTCCGCGCTGAGTGATTTGCACGGTGGACGCGTTGAAGGATAGCTGCGGTACTACATCCGCTTTGTAACTGCCTCGCGGAAGTGTGCCCAACGATGCAGCGATCCGGGGCTTCAACTGATTGGCGTCGATATCGCCGACCACGACCAGCACCAAACGGGATGTTTCCATCACCTGCTGGTGATAACGACGAATGTCGTCAAGCGTCAGCCGGGAAACAGATTCGACCGTTCCCTCGGGACGATTGACGTACGGATGGCCAACATAGGCGGCCTGCTCCTGAAGGCGTTGCAGGTACGTATCGGGATCGTCAGCGTCATCACTCAGCGCCACGATGCTGCGTTGTTTTATCAGGTCGAAATCTTCTTTTGCGAATGCGGGATGCAATGCGATGTCGGTGAAGATGTTCCAACTGTTGTCGAAATTCGCGCGTGTGGACGTCATTGACAGCACCGAGTAATCGTAATTGTCGCTTGCGCCAATAACCGTTCCCGTGCGGGCCAGCTCTACGCGAAGCTTGTCGCGTGGATACGCGGCGCTGGCTTCTGCCATGACGTCCAGCATCAAAGATTCAATGCCCGCGTTTGTCGCGGTAATGTTGCGCGAACCACCTTTCAGAAACAGGCCGGTGGCCACTGTTTGACTGCCGGCGCGGCGTTTCACCAGCACCTTTAGTCCATTGACATCCAGTTCGGTGACCAGCGCTGCCTGGCGCGCGATTAGACCCTGTAGATCAGGAGTCTGGGCTGCAGGTGACGGTGTTTGCGATGACGGTGTTTGTGCGAATGCAGCTAGGCCGCTAACCAGAAATAGTGCGAGCGTCACCAGCAGCGACAGAGTCCATTTTCCATTTCTCATTTTCCATTTGTCATTTGTCATGTAGTGCGAACCTCTTGCTTATGTAATGATTAACTTTTCAATTTCCGCGCCAAATGGCAAATGAAAAATGCCAAATGACAAATGGAAAATGCACTTACTGTCCCATTAATTCCTCGGGCGTTAACTTCATTTGCTGTTGTGCCTCGGCGGAAATCAACGCTAGTCCCACATGGGGCTTGTCCTGAATATAGGTCGTAATGTACCGGCTGATGTCCGCGCGCGAAGTGCGGCGGAGATTCGGCAAATAAGTTCGAAAATAATCAAGACCCGTCGAGGACCACCAGAAACTCAACGTGTGCGCGTACTCGCTCAGCTTCTCGCGCGAATAAAGATCGTCGGCTTCGAGCAAAGCCTTTGCGCTCTCGAGTTGTTCGTCCGTGAAATAGTCCTTGTCGTTGAAGTGCGCGACTTCGTTGTAGATGGCTTTGATCGCTTGCCGCGCTTTGTCTGGAGTGGTCTGCGCGATGATTTGAATCGGGCCAACGTTTCGTTGAGTTAGATATCCAATCGTGACCCCGGACACAATACCCGTATCGACGAGGTTGTGTTGAAAACGCGAGCTCGGCTGCGTGAGGATGAACGAAAACACGTCCGCCGCGTAGCTGCCCGGGTTGTCTTTGCCGATCGATGGACCGTGCCAACCAATATTGACGAGCACGTTCTGTACCGGCTGTTGCACAATCGCGCCCTGACTTTTCGCGAGCGGTGGATGCTCGACCATGGGAAATTCCACGAACGGATCTTTTTCGCGGCGTGGCCAATCGCCGAATAGTTGTTCCGCGAGCTTGTTAACTTCCTCACTCTGTACGTCGCCAGTGACCACCAGCGCTGAATTGTTCGGCACGTAATATCGCGACTGGATCAAACGCATCATGTCCGTCGTGGCGGATGATACAGTCTGCCGGTTGCCAAGCGGATTTTTTCGGCTCGGATACTTGTAGAAGAGGCGATTGACCATCTCCAGGTTCAGGTAGTAGAAGGGATTCGACTCATTGCGATCGATTTCACCGATCACCACTTCGCGCTCGCGCTCGAACTCGCCTTTGTCAAAACTCGGATAGCGTGCGGCATCGCGCATGAAGTTCATTGCGGTGCGCAAATTCGGACTGGTCGTGGTGAAGTAATACTCGACCACTTCTTCGCGCGTCGTGCCGTTGTACGAGATACCGAGCTGGCCGATCTTCTGAAGATAAGCTTCAGCGTTATCGATCGCGCGATTAGCTTTGAAGAACATGTGTTCGTAAAGATGCGATAGGCCGTTTAGCTCCGGTGGTTCGGTAAACGAACCATTGCGCACGGCCAATTCAATAGTCACCAGTGGCACCGAGTGATCCTCGACAGTGACAATTTCCAAACCGTTCGCCAGGACGTGGCTGTTGATGTCGGCCGCGGGTTTGCTAGCCGTCGTTTTGGCCGGCGCAGCGCTCTGGCCTTGCCGGGCTTGGAGGTTTGTGTTCTGTTGACGCGCCGGCAATTGCGCCGCGACGCTGAGAATCAGTGCTAAAACTAGGATAATTCGCTTCACGTGATTTATTCCGTCCTGATCTGGAGGCAAACAATTTGTCTCACTGCGATGCGTTAATACGCGCGATAACTTTGAAGGGATTCAAAAATTTTAACTGTAGCACAGCGACTGCAGAGTCACGGAACATGCTCGCGCTGCGACCGGAAGAGTTCGATGAGGCAAATGCAGGAAATGGATGTCAGGACATGAGCAACCGGAGTGCCGCAGAACAATTATTGTTTGATTACAGGCTGGTTCGGCAATTCAAAATTTTCAACCCGTTCACACGGCTTAAGTGTCAGGCTTTGGTTTAGTTTCTGCGCGTCGCGAATAACTTTGGCTCGTAGACTTGAATCCTGTCGAATCAAAAAGCCAGGCCGATTCTCATCACTGCTCGTCGTTACAGCCAGATAGTCTCCGGGAGGAAGGTTGCGGAGTTCGAATCTTCCATCGGCTTCGCTCCGCGTTTCGAAATATCTTAGCAAATTTGACGAGCCGTCTTTTTCGACAGGGACGAGATAGACAAGCAGGCGATCCTTTACCGGTTTGCCTTCGGCGGTCACGACGCCGCCGCGAATCGTCGCTGCTCCCTCGCCGAGCGTCACGTTCAGTCCCGAAACGCTTTGATTGGTCAAAGTCACGCCATCGCTAACGACGCGCGGGTCGGTAGTGCGTGGATTTACTGCGCGCGTGAGCGACTTCACGTACCAACCTGGGCTGGGCAGGCTGACGCTGAGTCGGTAGGTACCGGCATGGAGGTTCCGCAAACTGAATTCGCCTTTCGCGTCCGCAACCGCATCGGCTATCTGGCCCGCGAAAATCATCGGCACTTGAGCGGTGGCATTGCTGTTTCCCTCTTCCGATTTCGTTGCTTGTTTGTCGCGTCGCGCGAAGATGATTGTTTCCTGAAGCGCAGTCTCGCGACGCTTTACGCAGTCCGGCGCCAGAGTCGTATCGAGCACTACGCGGCCATTGATGGCGGGCAGCGGCGCGACGACCAAATTCACTCCGGTAACATCGGCGCCCTGCACTTTAACGCGTTTGGCGTCGGAAGCTCGCGTGTCGCGCGTTTGTGAGAAGTTCTGCGCGACAAGTTCGTATTCGCCGTCGGGTAGTCCGTAGGCGGCGAACGCGTATTCGTTCATCGATGACGCGGTCACGCTCACTAAAATAATCTTGCTCTTTACATCAATGACGTTGATGTTCGCACCGCCGTAATTTCCGGAAGCCAGTTGTGGAATGCCGCTGACACTCCCGCTAATCGCGTGTCCCGGTTCGCCGCGATATTGAATGTCTGCGGTCACTTCTTCACCGCTTCTAACCATAACTTCCATCGCGGTGTCGCGCGTTGATGACGGCGCATATGTCGGAACGTCCTGGTCGAATCCGGTTGTGCCGAAGCCACCATAGAATCTCGAAACGCCGCCCGCCGCCACGATGTAAGTTCCAGGCATCAGACCATAAATTCGATAGACTCCGCGATCGTCAGTGAACCGTTCGTTAAAAGATGAAACGGTTTCTATTGGTTTTCCGGCTTCGTCGCGGATACGAAAAGCGCGAACCGGTACTGCCACGAGCGGTGCGTTATTGCTGTTCAGCACTGTGCCGGTAACGACGCCACCTTTTTTCAAACGAATACTGGTCGACTCTCCGGTGTGAATAAAACCACGCGCCTCCGCGCCCGTCGGAGCATCTAGCACAAACCCCGGCGCGCCTGCCCACACGCGATACACGCCGATTTCTAAATCCTCTATTTTGAAACTGCCGTCGCTGCTGACCAATGTACTTCGCGGTGGGCCCATCGCGCCCGATGCTGAGACATAGACGCTCGTGGTGCTCGCTAGCTCGCCTCCTGCGGTAGTCACGCGACCGCTAATCACGCCCGAGGCCGCGTTCGATTCGGAGACCTGCGCGCAAACCGGCAACGCAAAGCCAAGCACGATGGCGATCGAAAATAGCGAGATCCTGATTAGGTTTCGCATCATGGGCCGCCTTCTTTCGGGGTGAGGTCGATAAGGAAATCGACCTGCGTCTCGCCATCATCGGAAACATTGACAGTTTGTTTCTGGGGCGGAAGAGGTCGCGGACCGGGTTGATTTGAAGTTAAGAAAACCGTCACCTCGTAGGTCCCGGCCGTGAGATTAGGAATGACAAATCGTCCGCGCGCATCCACCTGTCCGTTACTCGCACGCGTCCCATTCTCTGGCCTCGCCGTTACGACGAGACGAGCGCTGGCCGGCAGCTCGCCGCCTAGAACGCGAACTGTTCCACGAATGGTTCCGGCGCCAAGCGCTGCGACTACACGCAAATCGGAGATCGATTCTCCCGGCTGTATGTCGAGTCCCTTCGTGACGTCTACGCCGCCGCGTTCCACGCGCAGAATCGTTGTGCCGCG